>VEQL01000033.1 GCA_018883245.1 Chthoniobacterales bacterium | reverse complement strand
GCGTAAACCAGTGTCATGTCGCCGCTCACGTTGGTCGAAACGGAGAAGCTGCCCAGGCTGCCGCTGAATCCGGAGAATCCGCTCGTATCGATGGCGAAAGCGTCGGCCGCACATCCCGTGACTGCCTGCGAGTTGATGAACGCCCCAGTGTAATTGCTCGCGCTGTTGAAGTTCGAAGGATTGCTGCCGAGAACGTAGACGGTGAACTGGTTTCCGGACGTGGCGCCGACCGTGACCGTGCCCGTGCCGCTGCCGACGTTGATCTCGTCCCATCCCGTGCCGGCGACGCCCGTGGCGTTCACCAGTTCCCACTCGTAACCGCCGCCGCCATTGAGCGTGAGCGACGAGACACTCAAGGTGCCGGGACTGTTGCCGGGAGCGATCACACCGCCCGAATTGATCGTGACTGCCCCGAGCGTTCCAGCGCCAGACAACACCGAGCCTTTGGCAGTCGCGTTGGTCACGACGACAGCGGCAGAACCCAGTGACGTGTTAACTTTCAGAACGCCACCACTGAGTGCGATTGATCCGCTGTAACTCCCGGCGGTGTTGGTCAGAGCCAATGTGCCTGTGCCACTTTTGGTGAGAGCTCCACTGCCGTTCAGGCCGCCGCCTTGGATCATGGAGTTGCCGCTCGCGACGTCTATGATGCCACCGTTCGCCCCAACGGTGATGCCAGCGTTGGCATTTGCCGTGAAACCCGTGGTGACATTCAGTCGACCGCCGTTCAGCGTAAGCTGATCGGTTGTTCCTGCATCGGGATTGTCGCCCAAACCACTCGCCGCGGAGACGTTGACCGCACCGTTGCTGATCGTCGTCTTGCCTGTGTAAGTGTTCGCGCCACCGAGGGTCAGAGTGTTCGCAGCCACTTTGATCAATGCACCGGTGCCGGAAACCACATTGTCGAGCGTGAAATTGTCCGAGCGGTTGATGAGGAAGGTGCCGTTGTTCGTGATGTTGCCCGAACTGAGCGAACCGGTGGTCGAACCGTTACCAATTTGCAGCGTGCCGGCGGAGACCAGCGTGCCACCGGTGTAGGTATTGCCCGCGGTGAGCGTGAGCGTGCCATTGCCGTCCTTGGTGAGGCCGGCTGTGCTGTTGGTGATCGCGCCAGTCACCGTGATATTTCCCGAACCCCCAAAAGTCAGCGCTTGGTTGGTCGCGTTGATCGCGCCGGAGAGCGTGAGCGTTCCGGTATCGGAATTGATGCGCGCGGCAGAGGAATTCGTGATTGTGCCCCCGTAAGTATTGTTGCCGGAAACGTTGCGGAGTGCACCGCCATCAGCGAGGCCGGTTCCGCTGAGACTCAGCGCCTCAGCACCGACCGTGATACCGCCCTCGAGTTCCGGAGCAGCACCGACCGACACAACCGCTCCCCCTGCCACTGTGCCGAGGGCCGTGTTGTTCGATGCGCGCAGCGCGCCGGCACTTACCGTGGTCACGCCGGTGTAGCTGTTTGCACCGGTCAAGGTGAGGGTGCCCGATCCAAGTTGGGTCAGAGTGCCATCGGTGCCGGATGCAACTCCGCCGTAGGCAAGATTGTCCGAGCGATTAAACGCCAAGTTCGCTCCGGAGGCGATTGACACATTGTCGTTGCCGATTGTTCCAGTCGTGCCGCCTACGCCGATTTGCAGGCGGCCGGCGTTGACCGTGATCGTGCCGCCGATACCCGAGGCATCGCCGGAGAACGACAGCGTGCCGGAGCCATTTTTGGTGATACCGCCCGCACCGCTGAACGTGCTACCAAACCGGAACTCGCCGCCGGAAGCGTTGGAAAAAGTGAGGTCTTTGTTCAGCGTGGCCGAGCCGAGGAAGGTATTCACGCCACTGGTGTTATCGGAAAGAATCGTGCGGCCACCCGAGCCGCTGTTGACCGTCAACGAGTTGCTTGCTGTGATACCGCCACCGGTGCCGGAATACCAAAAAGTTGCGTTGGGCGAACCTCCGCTTGAACCAATGTGGAGCGCGCCATCGCCCGCATTGGCCGAGGAGCCGCTAAGCTTGATAGAACCTGCGTCGATGTAAAAGCCGCCGGTAATGGTGTTTGATGAACTCAACTCAAGCGTGCCGCCTCCGCCGCTATCCAAATAAAATCCGCCGGATCCGGAGACCACATTGCTAAAGCGCAAAGTGCCACCGCTCGCGATGAACAGTTTCGCCGAGAGCCCGGAGTTGTTGTTGGTCACCCTGCCAGTGATCGTGTTTGTGCCGCTGGTGCTCACGCTGGCGATGCTGCGATTGACGCCGTTGTTGCCACTGACGCTCTTGATATCGATCGAGTTCGCGATGGCGTTGGTCTGCGCCGCCCCGGCGCCAAGCTGCAACTCCGCCAGGAATCCATTCCCAGCGCCCCCGATGTTGATCACGCCTGTGCCGACGTAGGCACTGGCATTGCTTAGTATCATGTAGCCGCGCTCGATGTTGAAACTGCTGGTCAGTGTGTTTGATGCCGAAAAAATCGCGGTGACCGTGCCGCTGTTTGTTTTCCAAGTCATTGGCGCGGAGCCTGAAACATCGCCGCGATAGTGCACCGTGCTGTTGCCGAACATGTCGATGAAATTGCTGCCGAGATGGACGTTGGAGAGGTTCAGCAACCCGCTGACAGGGTTGATTTCCAAGCCATTGGCGGTGCTGTTGCTCAATGCCAGATCCAAGGTCTGGGTATTCCCGCTCGCATTCTCGATTTTGCCCGTGCCGCCGATTCCAATTTTTAGAAGGTTCCCTCCCACCGTGCGTGAGGCTGAACCGCTGGAGAAAGTAACGCCGCGAACTCCTGCTCCAGTGACGTCGTTCCATTGGATGGAATCTTGCGAGCCCCCAATGGTAAGCTGTATGTCTTGGTCGGATCCAGTCAGCGTCCTGTTGGAACTGGACCACCAGCGGTCGGGTGCGCCCCAGTTTGTATTGCCGGCTCCGTAATCATTGCGCCAATCCCACACAGTTTGCGCTCTCGCTGAATCGGCCACGCCCAGCAAGGCGGCAAAAATAAACGCGCATAGGCTTATAACACATCGACGCGCAGCAACAGACGCGCAAACAATACGGAAAACTTTAACAGCAACACAAGCGGAGTGCTGTGTGTTGAGGCGAACTGGGGATGGGGAGTTCAGGGGCACGAAATTACGGGGCAAAACGCACTGATGAACGATGGTTCTTAACAGAGGAAAATTCAAGTTGATTGACAAAAAAAAACGGCCGGCAACGGAAAAATCTTTGGGAGTTCCCTCGCATTTTTGCGCTGTGGAAATTTCAATCCGTTTACCCAAGCCATAAGCTCTTTGTTAACAATGCGTTCCGTATTCGCAAAAATTGCAAGTTTCCAGCGCCTCCTGGAAGAACGCCTGCACTATCTTTGAAAACATTTTCGTAGAAATTTCGTTCCGGAACGTCGTCCAGCTATTTTTTGGATAATTACCCCGCTTTCCCGAGCGAACTCGCGCCAATCTTTCAAGATGGGAATCGGGCCATTTTCCTCGCGCTCAACAGACCTTTTCCGCAATCCCGCAACACTCGCACACCCGACCGGGCACCGCGGCGTCTCGCACGCCCTCGCATCAAATGCCGCGCATCTTCCCCGCCCCGGCTCTCCTCTGCCGCCTCCTCGAACGCGCCCTCCCTTTCCCTCGTCGGCTACGCCGCCCACCACCTTCCCCCAATCCCACTCCCACCTTTTGTCGCGGCCACGGATATAGTTGGGAGCCATGCCGCCCAATCCGTGCATAACGCAACCTCTGCATGTTCCTCATCACCCCTCCCACATGCCTACGCACCGCGTAAAAATACTCCCGCCTTTTGTCGCGGCCACGCACGAAGCTGGTAACGTCATTGGCCAAGCTGCACCACAGACATACGCACAACGCAAAGGGCCACACGCGGTCGCACCCCCAGCACCCCCACATGCCTGCAATGATCACATCGCCCGGCATCTCGCCGAACGCACCGTGCAAACTTCACCGGCGACTTTCAACTCCCATCCCTCCCCAATTTCCCGCACCGCCAGAAACCTGCTTCCGATCATCTCCGAGGTCGCGACAAAAAGAGAGGCAACCCGGGTTGCGGGAATGATTGCACGCAAGTGGCGAGTTTCGATGCGAACGTCGAGACCTTTTCCCGATCATGCAGCTTCGTCACCGAAACCGGCAAGTTGCTGTGCAATCCCTTGAAAACTTTTCACCCGCTTTTTCCAAACGCGTTCTCCGAGATATCCCCTCGGCCACAGCGAGCGGGGCAACAAGGGATCAAACGCGACGGCTTTCGACCAAGCCGCGCGCTCGCGCCGGGCCCACTCTTTCAGCCGCTTGGCGGCGCCGGAGTCGTCAAGCGGTTCGCGCGGGCGATCCTCCAGAATTTTCAAGACGGCAGCATACCGTTTGTTGATTTCGGCAAAGTCCCAGGCACCGAGGACAATTTCCTGGTCGGATTCGCCCGCAGCCGGCTGCGCCTCCAGCAGAATGAGGGATTCCACATTGATGACCGCTCCTTTAAGTGCAGCTTGCTCCGTTTCGAGCGGATGGGGTGAAACCCAGACGCTGTGCTGCAAGTAGCCGAAAAACCTCGCGCGGAGGTAGCGTCGCAGTTTGTCACGCTGGGCGGACTGGTCCTCACCGATGTCGAAAAGAACCATGCGCCACCGGCCGTCCCATCGACGGCCCCATTCGCGCACCGGGTCGCGTCCGCCCAAAGCATGCAGCCGGCCCCGCTCGGTCAGACGGTAGAGCCGCACGTCTCGCTCCGTGCCGCCGCGGCGCTCGAGAAAACCTTGGGTGGCCAGCTTATCGACTTGCCGCAGGAATCCGTTGCGGTAAGCCCAGCCCTCGTAGCTCTCGTGAAGGTTGCGAAAAGTCGGACGCATCGCTTTGTCGAGCGTCCAAAGGAGCATGTAGAGGAATTCCTCGGTCTTCGGCTGCATTGAATGGGGTTTATCTGCGACTTCGCTTTGTTATACAACCTTTTGTCGTGGCCGCGACAAAAGGCGGGGAAACACGGCGGGGTTGATCCGCACCTCCGTGCAATTATTGCGCGGCCAGAATCTCGCGAAAGGCAGCAAGTTGCTCGGGCGACAGGAACAAAGCCGCTCTCATCGACGCCTCGTCCACGTAGGCGCGGGACAACTTCGCCGCGACCGCGAAACTGGCCAAAGCCTCCTTCCGCCTTCCGGTTCGCCATTCGCACGCTGCGCGCATCGCATACGGCTCGGCCCATCGCCCGCTGCTTGTCCTCACTGCTTCCTGCGCGGAAGCGAGCGCCGCCTCAAACTCTCCGGCCCGGTAATAGGCATTGGCCATGCCAAAATGCGCCTGGGCGAGATGCGGGTATTGGCGCAAGACATCGGTCCAAAGAGCGGCGGGCGTTTGCCAGATCTTCTGGCGTTGCAGGTTGACCGTGTATTCGAGCAGCAGGACAACAGATCCGGCGACAACAAGGGCGCCAACCGCGAAAGCCGACGAGCATTTGCTTCGCAGCCACGCATAGGAGGCGGAAGCGATCATTCCGACACCGGCCAGCGGCACGTAGAGATATCGATCGGCCATCGGGTGGAACTGCGCGACGAAGTTCGAGGCCGGCAATAGCGCAAGCAGGTAAATCCCGACGCCGAGCGCGGCGAGACGGCTTTTCCACGACAAAAACGCCGCGGCGGCGGCGACCATGACAAGAACCGCCACGGCCAAGGTGGGCGAAATGCCGACGAGAACATCCGGCGTGTATTGCGCGGACAAATCCGACGGCCAGACAACCTGCCGCAGCTGCAATGTCCAAATGCGCGCCTGCGCGGCGAGAAACGAAAGCCATCCACCGGCCAATGGCGCCGGTCCGTTGATGAAAACGCCAGATTGCACCGGGCGCCACGCATAGCTTGCGGCAAGAAAACCTGCCACGGCAACGATGCCGCCGATAAGCCCGGGCAAACAGCGCCGCAACGAACCGTGCAACCAGCAGGCGAGCGCAAAAACAAACGGCGCAGCCACGCCTGATTCCTTGGCCAGCACGGCGAAGAAGCTCGTCAGGACAAGAAAAACGTTCGGCACCCACTGCGGGCGCGTCTGTTTGGCGACAAACAAAAGACCGGCAAGTATCGCCAAAAGGACGAGCAAATCTTCGCGATTCGAGGGCTCGGCCACCGCTTCGACAACGAGCGGATGCAATGCAAAAGCAAGGGCGCCACAGGCAGCGGCAAAGAAGACCGTGCGCATCGAGGAAGCCGGCGCAGGATGTCCGTCCTCGGCGAACGCCGTTCCCCGCCTCGACACCATGACGATGAAAGCAAAAAGCAGTGCGGCATTCAGCGCATGAAGCAAAACGCTCGTCAGCCGGTAGCCGAACGGATCCCTATTCCAGATCGCCGCGTCGAGCATGAGCGAGGCCAGGAGCAACGGACGGTTTCGATCGAGTTCATCCTGCCCGACCACTCGAAGCGTCAACACATCGGCCCAGTGCGAAGGCGTGTGGATGTAATCGCTGTAGAGAACCTGGGCAATCGAATCATAAACAAACCCGCCGCGCAGCGTCGGAAGATAGAGACCGATGACGGCCGCAAAAACCATCGCCGCCGCGAGCATCAGGCGCCGAACATCAGTCATCTTGTCACCCTGTCCCCGCGCGCACCTTTGCCTTTTCTTTCACGAATCGAAGAGGCGTTCGCGAAGGCGGTTTTGTTCCTGGAGCCGTGCAGCGTAATCAAAAGCCTCGCGCGGTGTGACGCGGCTTGCTTCATCGACGGGCGCAAGGCGTGCGGCGAGGTCTTCGATCGACCCGCCTTCCGCAACAGCCAAAGACTGGATTGCCGCACCCAAGGCGGCCCCCTCGGCACTCCGCAGGGTGACGACAGGGAATCCGAAGACGTCGGCGCATATTTGCCGCCAGGTCGCGCTGTTGCTTCCACCGCCCGTGAGACGGATGACCTGCGGCCGGACGCCGAGTTGTTCCATGCGGCGCAGACCGTAGGCCATGCCGAGGGTGACGCCTTCCATGACCGCACGCGCCACATGGGCCGGCGTGGTGTTCGAGGTGTTCATGCCGTGCAGCACTCCGCAGCCATGGGGAAGGTCGGGGGTGCGCTCCCCTTGAAGGTAAGGCAGGAAAATCAGGCCGTCCGCACCGGGCGCAACAGAGGCGATCTCGCGTTCCATGCGCGCATGATCCCATCCGAACATTTTCCGGAAAAGCTCGGTGGCGACTGTGACGTTCATCGTGCAAAGGAGGGGTAGCCACCGGTCGTTGCTATCGCAGAACGCGGCGATCTCGCCCCGCGGATCGACCACCGATCCGTCGGCGCATGCAAAGATTGTCCCGCTGGTGCCGAGGCTTGCGGTCACTTCGCCCGGCCGCACGTTGCCAGTGCCGATGGCGGCCATCATGTTGTCCCCGCCTCCCGCGCTGACGATCACCTCACCAAGTCCCCATTCGCGGCCAAGGTCCCCGCGCAGCACTCCGCATCGTTCGCACGAGGAGCCGACCACGGGCAACTTCGCGTGCAAGCCCTCATCGATCGCCGCGCAGACGGGCTCCGACCACACGCGCCGGCGGACGTCAAACAGCGCCGTGCCGGACGCGTCGCCGTATTCCATGCGCAGCTTGCCGGTCAGCCGGAGGTTGAGAAAGTCGTGCGGCAGCGCCACGTGCCGCAGCTTTGCGAAGTTCGCCGGCTCGTTTTGTTTCAGCCACAGGATTTTCGGCGCGGTGAAGCCGGGCAGCATGTCGTTGCCCGCAAGAGCGATCAACGCGTCGCGTCCGCCGAAGGCGGCACGGATTTCGTCGCACTGGGCCACGGTGGAGGTGTCGCACCACAGTTTCGCCGGGCGGATCACCCGGGCATCTTCATCAAGCGGGACAAAACCGTGCTGCTGGCCGGACACACCGATGGCACCGACTTCGCTTCGGCGCGGGCCGAGCGCAGACAAAACTTCTCCGACCGTCTTCTGCAGCGCATTCCACCAAACCCCGGGATCCTGCTCCATGTGGCCTGACGGCAGCCCTTCCAGCATCCCGTAAGCCTCGCCCGAAGAAGCGAGCACTTCGCCGCTAACGCCGTCCAGCGCGATCGTTTTGAGGCTCTGCGTTCCGCAGTCGATCCCGAGCGCGATCACAAGAATTCGTTGACGATGTTCTCGAGGTATTCCTGCCTGCCCGAGGCGAGTTGCGGTGCGGGCTGCACGAAGGCGACTTTTTCCAGGTCGGCCAGCGAGGCCTTGCCTTTCTCCACTTTCTCGCCCAGCTCCGAGTCCCACGAGGCGTAGCGTGATTTGACAAGCTCCGCGATTCGCCCGTCAGCGCGTAAGGCGGCGGCGATTTTGAGACCGCGCGCAAAAGTATCCATGCCGCCGATGTGGGCGTGGAAAAGATCTTCCGGTTCGTGGGACTCGCGGCGGCGTTTGGCATCGAAGTTGAGCCCGCCGTGCGTCAGCCCTCCCATGTCGAGGACCACAAGCATCACGTCCACCGCAAGGTAAAGATCAGCCGGAAACTGGTCCGTGTCCCATCCGATGAGTTGATCCCCGCGATTGGCATCGATGGAACCGAGCTTCCCGCAATTGGCCGCGACAGTCAGCTCGTGGCGCATGGTATGGCCGGCCAGCGTGGCGTGGTTGGTCTCGATATTGAGTTCGAACTCGTCGAGCAGCCCGTATTCGCGCAGGAAATTCAAACACGCCGCCGCATCGCTGTCATACTGGTGCGTGCTGGGCTCGCGGGGCTTGGGTTCGATGAAAAATTTCCCGGTGAATCCGATCTTCCTTTTGTGATCCACCGCCATGTGCAGAAGCGCGCCAAGATGATCGAGTTCGCGTTTCATGTCCGTGTTCCACAACGTCGCGTAGCCCTCGCGACCGCCCCAGAAGACGTATCCGGTTCCACGGAGCCGGTGGGTGACCTCGATGGCTTTCTTGACCTGCGCCGCCGCGTGGGCGAACACCGGCAGGCTGGGCGACGTCGCGGCCCCTTGGGCATAGCGCGGGTGCGCGAAGAGGCAGGCGGTGCCCCAAAGCAGCTTCTTCCCTGTGCGCTTTTGTTCTTCCTCGAGCACATCGGCAACGGCGTCGAGGGCTTTGTTCGACTCCGCCAGAGTGGCAAGTTCGGGGGCCACATCGCGGTCGTGGAAGCAGTAGAAATCGATGCCGGTTTTTTCGAGAAACTCGAAGAACACCCGGACCCGCTTTTGGGCGTTGGCGACGGAATCGGAGCCGTCGTCCCACGGCATGAGTGCCGTCCCCGCGCCGAAAGGGTCGGCGAGCTGGTTGCGCATCACGTGCCAGTAAGCGGCGGCGAAGCGCAGGTGCTCGCGCATGGGCTTGCCCTCGACCAGCTCCTCGGGGTTGTAGTGCTTGAACGAAAACGGATTTTTCGACCGCGGCCCCTCGTATGCCACAATCGGAATCCGGGGAAAATATTCGGTGCTCAAACGGACGGCATTCTGGCCCTCACGCGCAGCGGTTGACAACAGGTAAATCCCGCACCGCTCATTGCCTCACGCGATTTCCGCCGCGCTGCGTTGCCGCAAACAAAAATTATCCGCAACGCCACCGCGCCAGATTTTGGGATAGGTTCTACCAACTCTTGCGGTGCTTCTGCCTCAGTCTGGCCAGCTCGTCCCATGCCTGCAGTCTCAACGAGGCGGGAAACAAAGGCAAAAACGCGGAGGCGGCGACAAGCCCGTGCCCCTGCTTGGATCGCGGCTTGCGCATCGTTTGCGGGGAAGTTTTGGAGGCGGTTGTTGTCATCATGCTGGGATAGACAGGCGCCGCGCTGCGATGTTCAACACGCCGCGTCACGGCCGCGTCCATGCACCGAACGGATGCAGTGACAACGCAGCATTGGCGTAGCGTGGGTCGCCGGACACCTCGCGCCCGATCCACGACGGCAACGACACGTTCTCATCCACGCGCCGCAATTCCAGCTCGGCGACGATCAGCCCCGCGTTGGCACCGAGGAACTCGTCCACTTCGAAAACACGGCCTCCATGGGGGACCAAGTGCCGCACTTTTTCCACGATGCGGGTTCCGCAGAGCGCGAGCAAACCGTCCGCGTCCTCCGCGGGGATCCCGTATTCGAACTCCGGCCTCCGGATCCCCTGCGGCTCTCCCTTGATCGTGACCCACGCCCGCGCCCCGTCGGTGCGGACCCGCACGGTGTTCCCCTCTCCTGCGCAAATGTAGCCCTGCTGCAAGTGCCGCGAGCCCGTGCTGGCACCGCGCCACGCGTCACCGGCGACAAGGAACTTGCGTTCGATTTCCACGCCCATTGCCGCCGATTGTCGCGGCGGCGGCCGGCCGGGGCGAGCACGGACCGTTTGCGTTCTTGTCGCGGCGCGGGCCGGCGTTCAACCTCCCCGGCATGCCCACCGACTTCCAACACAACATGGAAAACATAGGCATGCTTGTTGATGCCGCCGGCGTCGCAGTCATCGTGATCGGCATCATCGCCGCCACCGGGCGCGCGCTGATCGCGGCGCCACCGCCCGGTCTGGGGCGCTACGCCGCCTACCGCCAGAGCCTGGGGCGCGCCATTTTGCTCGGCCTTGAACTGCTCGTGGCCGGCGACATCATCAAGACCGTGGCCGTGGCACCGACATTGCAGAACATGGCCGTCCTGGGTGCGATCGTGGTCATCCGCACATTCCTGAGTTTCTCGCTCGAGCTGGAAATCAACGGCCGCTGGCCGTGGCAGCAGAAGCCGCGGCCTTGATGAACGGCGAACCCGCAGAAAATTTCTGGCGCGGACTGCGCCGTTGGTGCCCGTGGCTCGACACGCCGGGCGTGCTCAAGGCGGTCGTTCTGCTCAACGCGCTGACTTTTCTGCTTCTCGCCATGGTTCCGGCCTACCGCGAAATGCTCGAACTCTCCCCCGAGGCCGTGCGGCGCGGCGAAGTCTGGAGGCTGGCAACCTACATCTTCATCCCCCAGACGACAGACTGGTTTTGGGCGGTGTTCTACCTGCTCTTCATGTGGTTCCTGGCCGACGCGCTCGAAACCGCGTGGGGGCCGCTGCGGCTCAACGCTTTTTACCTCCTCGGCATGGCCGGCTGCACGGTGGCGGCATTTTTCTTCGGCGGCTCGTCCTACAACACCTTCCTCAACCTCTCGCTCTTTTTCGCCTTCGCCACGCTCGCGCCGGACCACAAGGTTTACCTCTTTTTTGTCCTGCGCCTCAAAATCAAATACATCGCATGGGTCTTCGCGGGCTTCATGCTCCTGCAATTCGCCGTCATTCCGCTGCCCGGCAAAATGGCCATGCTGGCGTGCCTGGCCAACTACCTCGTTTTCTTCGTCCCCGGCTTTGTCCGGGACGCCCGGACCCGCCGGAGCAACACGGTGCGGCTGGAAAAATTCCGCAGCCAGACACCGGAATCCGTCCACCGTTGCCGCGTCTGCGGGCGCACCGAGATCACGCATCCCGATGCCGACTTCCGCGTGGCGGCCGACGGCGAGGAATATTGCACCGAACACCTCCCCGGCCGCGGCTGAGCCGGAGGCTCAGATTTTCCTCGAAGTCCTGGTGTGGCGGAAAATTTCCTCGATGAGGCCGGAATACTTTTCCGTGATGACGTGCCGCTGCAATTTGTAAGTCTGCGTGAGTTCGTCGCCCACCTCGAACGGCTTTGATAGAAGTTTCCACCCGAGGATGAACTCGAACGGCTTGAAGCCCTGCTCACGGCTGACCAGGCGCTTCACCTCCGTGCCGATGAGTTCCTGCACGCGCGGATCGGCGGCCGCGCCGGCGACGTTGGGAACATCGAAACCCTGCCCCCTCAGACCATCGACCGATGGCACGATCAGCGCGCCGAGATTTTTCTCGTCCTGACCGACCACCATGCACTGCTCGATAAAGCGCGATTCGAGCAACTGCGCCTCGATCGGCACAGGTTCGACGTTCTCGCCGTTGAGCAGAACGATAGTTTCTTTCGACCGTCCGACGATTTTCAGGCAGTCGTTGAATGTCACGATGCCGAGGTCACCGGTGTTCATCCATCCGTCGCGAAGAACCCGCGCGGTTCCCTCGGGGTCCTTGTAATATCCCTTCATCACCTGGGCGCCGCGGGCGTGGATCTCGCCCTTGCGCCCGCGCCCGCCGCCGCGCGCGCGAGACCCCGGATACAGGACCTCGCCGGACACGGGATCGACGATGCGTATCTCGGTGCGGGGCCAGAACGGGCCGACCGTCCCGATCACCAGCTTGCGCCAAGTCCGCACCGCGAGCACGGGCGAGGTCTCGGTCATGCCGTAGCCCTCAAGCACAGGAATGCCAATGTAGTTGAAAAATTCGTCAACATGCGGCGGCAATGCACCGCCGCCGGAAACCGTGCCGATGAATTCCCCACCCACCACCCCGCGCAGTTTGCGGAGCACCAGTGCATCCAGAACGGAATAAGGCAGACCGAAAATCGCCATCTGCAGGATGCTGCGCGCGCCCAGGGAAAGCGATTCGATCCATGTGCGGCCCTCGGTGTCCAGTTGCCGCCCCGTGAGAAAAAAACGCGCCGACTGGAACTTGCGCGAACAACGGTAAGCGGCGCGGAAAAGTGCGCGGCGGAGAACCGGAGCCTCGGCGACGTTGTGCAGGATGCGGTTGTAGAGCGCCTCCCACAAACGCGGAGCGGACGCCATCCACGTCGGGCGCACCTTGCGCAGGTCCTCCGCGATGTTGCGGATCGAAGTGTAATAGGTGCAGGCCCCGCGGCTGATCGTCACCATTTCGAACACGCGCTCGTAGCTGTGCCAGACGGGCAGCACGGAGAGCACGCGGTCCGAGCATCCGAGTTGGAACGGCAAGTAGCGCACCTGCGACATCATGTTGTCGTGCGTGAGCATCACGCCCTTCGGCGTCCCCGTCGTGCCCGAGGTATAGATGATGGTGAACAGGTCGGAGCCTTTGATCTGTGCGAGGCGCTCCTCGATCACGCGGTCCCCCGCCGCGCGCAGGTGCCGTCCGCGCTCGATCAGCCCGGACAGCTTGAGCACTCCAGAGTTTTCCGGAGGCTCTCCGTCCATGAGGATGATGTGGCCGAGCTTGGGCAGGGCGATGCGGGCCGCGAGCAAACGGTCGAGGACTTGTCTGTTTTCGACGATGGCCATGGCCGCGTCGCTGTGTCCGACAATGTAGGACATTTCCTGCTCCGTGGTGTCGGCCGCGCGCGGAACATCCGCGCATCCGCAGAGCTGGACGGCCGCGTCGCAAAGCATCCATTCCGGCCTGTTGTCGGCGAGAATGGCGACGTGCTGTCTGGGTTGGAGCCCCAACTCGACCAAAGCGGTGCCGAGGGCACACGCCCGTTCGTAAAGCTCGCGGTAAGTCAGGGGGCAGAACATTCCCGCGGCATCGCGCCGCGCCGTCGCGGGACAACGACCGTAAACCTCGCCAGCGAGCCGGTAGAGATCGGCGATGTTTGTCGCCTCTTCGTAGATCGGACGGATGCGGGCGGCTGGATTCATCGGGTGGACGGGAACTCGGGGCAAACCGCAACCTTTTCGTTCCTTTGTGGTGCATGTAAAAGAAAATTTCCGTTCCGCATGAAATCCGAGCCCGCCAAGACCCCGCGCCCCGCCGGCGCATGAAAATCGACTGCCCGCATTGCCGGCAGCGCCTCGAGGTCGAGGAAGCTTGGGCCGGACTGGAGATCTCCTGCCCGACGTGCGGCAGGAACCTCACTATTCCCAAACCCCCTGCCCGTGCCGCCGCAGCCGCACCGCAGAAAAAAAACACTCATCTCGCCGCGTGGAAGAGGAGAAAGCGGCTGCGCAAATTTCTGGTTCTGTCTGTCATCGCCGGATCGATCATCGCCGGCGCCTGGTGGTTCAACTCGTGGCGCGGCGACACGCCGGCCCCGGAGGCATTCCGGTATTTGATCGAATATTGCGCCGAACGGGCGCGCCAGATCTTCGCGCCCGCGCCGGCGCCGGTGGCCAAGCCGACGCCTACTCCCGCGCCTGCTCCGACTCCCGAGGCCACACCTGAACCGACGCCCGATCTGGAAGCAATTCCCCGACCGACACCGTTGGATCCGGTCGCCTGGCTCATCGACCATCCGGCGCGCTGGCCGAAACATCTGACTTTGACAAAGGCGGCGGAATTTCCAGCGGTCTCGGGCGAAAAAGAAGTAGGGCGCCTCACGGTTCCGGCCGGCAGCAAAGTGGATGTTGTCGAGATCACACGGCAAGACGTTGTCGTTGAGTTCCGCAAGGGCAGAGCGCGGGTCGCCTACGACGCGACGGATTTGCATGCCGCGGCGACTGCCGAAATGGCCAGGCCGGAACCCACGCCAACCCCGGCGCTGACGCCGGCAACCAGAATTGTCCCAGCCACACCCTCCCCGACACCCGCCCTCACGAGGGACCCGTTGGGTGCGATCCTCGACCGCGACAAAGACGGCCGCATTACCGGTGTCACGTTCCGCGTCTGGGCACCGAACGTCCAATCGGTCGATGTGGTGGGAACCTTCAACCGGTGGCGTCCGCAGGCGGACGGAATGAGCAAAGACGAGCAGACGGGCATCTGGTCGGCCAGCGTCCAGCGCGCCCGGCCCGGCGACGAATACATGTTCTTGCTCGATGAAAAGACCGAACGGCGCGATCCGCGTGCCCGTCAAATCTCCGCCGGGGGCAAATGTGTTGTCTATGAAACAAATGCGTTCGATTGGGCGGACACGGCGGACTGGAAGCCGGACGGAACGTTGGATGATCTCGTCATCTACCAGTTGCACCCGGGCACTTTTTACGATCCGGACCCGGACGACGGACGCCCCGGAACCCTGCTCGATGCCATCGGAAAACTCGACCACCTCAAAGACCTCGGCGTGAATTGCATCCTGCTCATGCCTGTGGGCGAATTCGCCGGCGACCACAGCTGGGGCTACAACCCCACGGATCTCTTCGCGGTCGAATCGGCCTACGGTGGGCCCGATGCGCTCAAAGAGTTCGTCAAAGCAGCGCACGAGCGCGGAATCAAGGTCCATGCGGACATCATCCACAACCACTACGACCCGAAGTCCCCGCTTTGGCGTTTCGAGGGGACGGAAGGAACCGACCAGAAGGGCGGGATTTATTTTTACGCGGACGGGAAACGCGACGCGACACCTTGGGGACCGCGCCCGAATTTCGGGCGCCGCGAGGTGCGCGAGTTCATCACCGACCAAGTCCGCATGTGGTTCGACGAATACAAAATCGACGGGCTGCGCTGGGATTCCACGGTCAACATCCGGAGGTTCGACAACGGCGCTTCGGAAAATCCCGAAGGCGAAAAGCTCCTCGACGAAATCTCGCGGATGATCCGCAACAATTATCCGGGGCGCGTCAGCATCGCCGAGGACTCGGTGGGCGACGAGCGGTTCGACGCCTCGTGGGAATACGCATTCCACCACGAGGACGAGAACCGGCGCGGCGTGGTGCCGCAGTTGCTCAAGGCGCGTCCCGACGTGGAAGACGTGGCCGAGCGCATCGACTCGCCCCTCGGGTTGCGGCGCGTCATCTACACCGAAAGCCACGACGAGACAGGATTCCTCAACGGCAAACAGCGCCTGATCAAAAATGCCGACCCCGCCGACCCGCACAGCCTCACCGCGCGGCGCAAGCACGCGCTGGCCGCCGTTGTGCCCCTCGTCTCCCCCGGAATCCCTTTCATCTTCATGGGACAGGAGCTTCTCGAAGACGCGACGTTCAACGATTCCAATCCTCTCGATTGGAAACGCGGGGAACTCTCCGCGGGCGCCACGCGCCTCTACCGCGACCTGATCCGCCTGCGCCGCAACCTCGACGGCCGCAGCGCCGCCCTCAAGGCAACATCCGTCCGCGTGACCGAGTCGGACAACAGCACCGGCCTCCTCGCCTTCCACCGCCCATCGTCCGGCCAACCCCGGGACGACCTTTTTGTCGTGGCCAATTTTTCGCCCGACACGCTGAAGGACGTTCCGGTCTATTTTCCGCGCGACGGGGAATGGAGCGTTCTGCTCAACACGGATGATCCGAAATACGGGAAAGGCTTCACCGGCGTGACAACGAAAACAAACCGCACCGACACACTGAGGAAAATTCCTGTCACGCTCGCTCCTTTCAGCGCGCAGATTTTCGGCTTGTCCAAATCCGGCAACATCGCACCCGCGGCGGCGCAGGAAGAGCAAGAACCGCAACCTGTCGAGCAACCCGCGCAACCTGTCGGCGAGCCGGCGCCCGCCCAACAGGAGATCGAGCCGGAAAATCACAAAGCACCTGCCACCGGAATCATGGATGAGCAACCCGTGGCCGATGAGATGTTGGAGCAGGTGGAAGAAAGCACACAGAGCGACACGCCGCCCGAAGGCGACGAATATCTCGAACCCTCGGAGCCTGCGGCGGAAGACGCGCCGAGTCCGGACAGCGGAAACTTTTAGCGATCAGTGCTTGGTCTGCCTGCCCTTGGATCCGGGCTTGGCGGATGGCGCGGCTGCCCGAATCACCACTTCCACGATGGTCTTGGAGCCCTCGTCACCGGCGGCCGCAAGATCGTAAAAGCCGCGCGTCACCGCTTCGCGATACAGACTCTCCGCCGCAACCGGAATTTTTGCGATCACCCGGACCGTTTCCCCGTCCTTCCACGACGACGCCGACCCGCCGACGCCTCGGGCCAAACGCAAAATGCGCCGCTCTTCCGCATCCAACTTGTCCGCGGGGCACTCGATCGTCGCCACATCGGTCCCCAAGCTCGGCACCGGCATGACCGTCTCCGCCGCCCTCTCGATGGCGTCCCTCATCGCCTCGGCACGCGCGGGATCCTCCGCCGGAACTGTCTTGCCGGAAAACATGGACCGCAGTCCCAGCACGGCGAGCGCAATAGGCAGCACCAGCGCGGCCAGAACGACCAGCAGCATTTTTCCCTGTGCGCGGGCGGCTTCGTTCGTCATGCCCGGCATTGTGAACGACCGCGCGCGGCAGCGCAAATCCGCACGAAACACAGAGGGCGTTTGACCGGAAAGCGCCGGTCAAGGATAGTGGCCGGTTTCACGCCATGCGGAACACGCGCAATTTTTGCATCATCGCCCACATCGACCACGGCAAGACGACGCTGTCCGACCGCCTCTTGGAGACCACGCGAACTATTTCCGAGCGCGAGAAGCAGGACCAACTGCTCGACTCGATGGACCTCGAGCGCGAGCGCGGCATCACGATCAAGATGCATCCCGTGGCCATGCGCTACAAAGCGAAAGACGGACAGGAATACAAACTCAACCTGCTCGACACGCCGGGTCACGTGGACTTCGCCTACGAAGTCTCCCGCTCGCTGGCCGCGTGCGAGGGCGCGCTGGTCATCGTCGATGCCGCGCAGGGCGTCGAGGCGCAGACGGTGGCCAACGTGCACCTGGCCAACAAACAAGGGCTGACCATCATTCCGGTGATCAACAAGATCGACCTGCCCAATGCGGACATCCCCACGGTCAAAAGGCAACTCGAGGAGATCCTGGCCATCCCTGCGGACGAAGCCATTCTGGCCAGCGCCAAGGCGGGCACCGGCATTGATGACATTCTGGAAGCCGTCATCCACCGCATCCCGCCCCCGAAACAATGGCCGGACGATAAAGTGCGGGGCCTGGTTTTCGATTCGACGTTCGACTCGTATCGCGGGGTCGTCACCTACGTCCGCATGATGAGCGGGTCGCTCAAAGCCGGCGACGGCGTCAAGATGATGAGCAACAACCGGCCCTACGAGGTGAAGGAGGTGGGTGTTTTCACCCCGAAAATGGAGGCGCGGAAAAGTCTCGAACCGGGCGACACGGGCTACGTCATCGCCAACATCAAGACATCGAGCGAAATCAAAATCGGCGACACGCTCACCGGCACGCACTCCCCCGCCACCGAGGCGCTTCCGGGGTTCCAAGAAATCCAACCGATGGTGTTCAGCGGCGTGTATCCGATCAACACCGCGGATTTCGAGCACCTCAAATCCGCCATGGCCAAGCTGCAGATCAACGATTCATCGTTCGTCTACCAAGCTGAAAGCAGTGTAGCCCTCGGCTTCGGCTTCCGCTGCGGTTTTCTCGGGCTTCTCCACATGGAGATCATCCTGGAGCGGCTGCGGCGGGAATACGACATGGACATCATCGCGACGTATCCTTCGGTCATCTACGAGGTGGTGAAAACCAACGGCGAGATCCTCCACGTGGACAATCCGGAGTATCTTCCGGACTTCAGCGTCATCGAGGAAATCCGCGAGCCCATCGTCAAGTGCTTCATCATGGTGCCGAACGAATACATTTCGCCGCTCATGCAGCTCATCATGGAGAAGCGGGGCACACTCGAGCACACCGAGTCGCTCGACACGCGCCGCGTCATGCTCACCTGCGTTCTGCCGCTGAACGAGATCCTGGTGGACTTCAACGACAAGATCAAAAGCATCACCCGCGGCTACGGTTCAATGGACTACGAGCACGCCGGCACGCGCGCCGACAAGCTGGTGAAGCTCGACCTGCTGGTCAACGGCGAGCCGGTGGACGCCTTTTCATCTATCGTTCACCGCGAGAAAGCCGAAGCACGCGGACGCCAACTCGCGGCCAAACTGAAAGAAGTGATCCCGGCCCAGCTTTACCAGGTCGCCATCCAGGCGGCCATCGGCGGCAAAATCATCGCCCGCGAAAGCGTCAGCGCCATGCGCAAGAACGTGACCGCGAAATGCTACGGCGGCGACATCACCCGCAAGCGCAAACTGCTCGAGAAGCAGAAAGAGGGCAAGAAGCGCATGAAGAGCATCGGCCGCGTCAACATCCCGCAGGAAGCCTTCATCGAAGTGCTCAAGGCGTGAGCCCCGGCGCGCCGCCCCGCGAAGTTTTGGGACAGCTGCTACTGCTTGCTTTGCTCGACAAACCAGTCGATGGAAGCCGCGAAGAGTGACGGCGACAGTTCGTGCCCGCCCGGGAACGTCTCGTAGCGAACGTTCCTGAAGCGTTCTTTCTTCGCCGCATCACGGGCCGCTTCCGTGATTTCCTTGATGGCAATCGTGTCGGTGTCTCCGGCGGTCATGAACACCGGAACTTTCCGCATCGCGGCGTCCGGCGCACGTTTTAGTTCCTCCGCGAAATGCACGGGGCTGTATCCGCTGTTGGCAAGGAACATGCCGATGATGGGATAACGTTTGTTCACGAGCATGATGGCGTTGTAGCTCGCATAGCCGGCCCCGCCCGAAATGCCGGCGGTGATCAGGGGCCATGTTTTGCTCGAGGGCCATTCTTTCTGCATTTGCTGCAACGCCGCCTCGACGAGCGCCCAGCGGAATGTCGTGGAATCGCCGCCGCCTTCCGGTTTGCCGAACTCGCCATCGACCGCCAGCAGCACCACACCTTTTTCCCGGACTGTGCCGAGGTATGGCTCCGCCCCGTCTATGCTCGACCCGTTTCCGTCCGTGGTCGCACTTTCGATCACCACCGGATAGCTGGAGGAAGGCTCGAAGCCGGCGGGAAGCACGAGGAGCGCCTTTGCTTTGTTTGACGGCTTGCCGTAAGCCTTCTCCAAGAACATGAGAAGGCCGCTGTTGGTGACGGGGATCTCCACGATGTTGGATTGGCCGGCGACCAGCGGAGAGCCTGCAAATTGGAATGTTTTTGCCGCCGGCTCGGGCGAAGACACGGGTGTCGCACTCTGCTCCGGTGCGGACTCGGCCGCAGGCGTTGCGGCCTCCGTCTCGGTCGGCGCGGACGACTCATCCGGTGAGCCGCTCGGCAGAGAATCGACGCCCTCCGCTGCGTCACCGATGGTGACGACGGAATTGTTCCCGCCCGAACCATCCTCGGCAAGGGCGGGATTGGCCGGATCCGTCTTCCATTCGCCATCGACAATGAACTTGTAGGCCGTTTGACCCGCGGGTAGCGAAACGGTCGTAGTCCAAACGCCGTTCCCGGCTTCCGACAGCGGGTTGGCCGTGGTGTTCCAGCCATTGAAGCTCCCCGCAACGAAGACTGCCTGCGCTTCCGGGGCAGCGTAGGTGAATGTCCACGTGCCCGGAGCCGTTGCAACCGGATCGCTTCCGTCGATGTCAGGCGGAGAACCCCCGCTCGCTTGATCGACGGGAGCAGCAGCACCCTCTCCTACAGTCACAGCCGAATTCTCATTGCCATCCACCTCCTTGCGATCCGGGTTGGCCGGATCGAGCATCCACGCATCGCCGTTGACGAGAAACTTGTAGCCGTAAGTGCCGGCCGGGAGGTCGAGTGTGATGCTCCATACGCCATCCGCAGACGACTCCATCGGCGCGGCCTTCCAATCGTTGAACTCGCCGGCAATCTCGACCTTGGAGGCGGCTGCATCCTCGTAGCGGAAAGTTTGTTCCACCGCCATGCAAGGTGCGGCAACCAACACCGCGAAGCAGGCACAGGCGCGTAAAATGTCAGGGCTCATCGGGGAGAAAGCTACACCCCGCAGCATACGGCAGCAAACGCCCAGAGGCGCTTCACACCGCCCCGCCTTCCCTTAGGCTGCCATCAACTCCCGCAGCACGAACGGCAGGATGCCGCCGTGGCGGTAGTATTCGACTTCGATCGGAGTATCGATGCGAAGGACAACCTCGACATCCTGCGTTTTGCCGTCCGCGCGCGTGATCCGCAAAGTGAGGTTTTGCCGCGGCTTCACATCATCCGAGAGTCCGATGACATCGAATGTCTCGGACCCGTCGAGGCCGAGCGTCTGGGCGCTGGTTCCCTCCTCGAACTGCAAGGGAAGAACGCCCATACCGACGAGGTTGGATCGATGGATCCGCTCGTAGCTCTGCGCCACCACGGCTTTGACACCGAGGAGCATGGTTCCCTTGGCCGCCCAATCGCGGCTCGAGCCAGTGCCGTATTCCTGTCCGGCCAAGACCACGAGCGGCGTGCCATCGGCCTTGTATTTTTCCGCCGCGTCGAAGATCGCCAATTGTTCCCCGTCATTCGATCCTTTGGCAAAATATCTTGTCACCCCACCCTCCACGCCGGGCACCATGAGGTTCTTGATGCGCACGTTGGCGAATGTTCCGCGTGTCATGACCCGGTCGTTGCCGCGACGGCTGCCGTAGCTGTTGAAATCCTTGGGTTCGACGCCGTTGTCCACGAGGTATTTGCCCGCGGGCGACGCGGCCTTGATGGCGCCGGCCGGCGAAATGTGGTCCGTGGTGACCGAATCGCCGAAAATTCCCAGGGGACGCGCGCCGCGGATGTCGGCGATTTTTCCGGACTGCATCGAAAAATTTTCGAAAAACGGCGGATGCTGGATGTAAGTGCTCTTTTTGTCCCACTTGTAGAGCTGGCCGGCGGACGCCGGTATTTCGTTCCACTTGGGATTTTGCTCCGAAAAGTCCCGGTAAAGTTTGCGGAAAACCTCCGGCTTGAGCGCGGCCTGCATGACGCCGCGGATCTCGTCCTGCATCGGCCAGAGATCTCGCAGATACACATCCCTGCCGTCTTTGCCTTTGCCGATCGCATCGCGCGAAAGGTCGATGTCCACCCGCCCGGCGAGCGCGAACGCGACGACGAGCGGCGGCGACATGAGGAAGTTCGCTTTGACGTTCTGGTGGACGCGCGCCTCGAAGTTGCGGTTGCCGGAGAGCACCGATGCCACGACAAGATCGTGGCCGGTGACGGCTTCTTCCACGGCCTGGGGCAGCGGCCCCGAATTGCCGATGCAGGTGGTGCAACCGTAGCCGACGATCTGGAATCCGAGCTTGTCGAGATACGGCTGGAGACCCGTGGCGGCCAGATAGTCCTTCACCACGCGGGATCCCGGGGCGAGCGATGTCTTCACCGCGGGCGACACGTGCAGCCCGCGTTCCACCGCTTTTTTTGCCAACAACCCGGCGGCGAGCATCACACTCGGATTGCTGGTGTTGGTGCAACTGGTGATCGCGGCAATCACCACGCTGCCGTGGTCGAGCACGGCGGCGCCGTCGCCTTTTTTGCCGGCCACATTGTCCGGGGTCGGACGATCTTCCTCCATCTCCTCTACCTGTTTCTGTTCGTCGGTCGGAATATCGAAACGCGGGCGCTCGACGACGATCGAGGCGGGCGCGGCACGTCCGCCGGCGGGTTTATTGTAGCCGCCCTCGGCCACGGGTTTCTCCAAAAGCGAACGAAAGGTGTCTTTCAGCGCGGGCAGGTTGATGCGGTCCTGCGGACGCTTCGGGCCGGCCACGCCTGGTTGCACCGAGCCGAGGTCCAATTCGAGATCCGAGCTGTAGTCGATCTCGCCCTTGCGCGGCATGCCGAACATCGACTGCGCTTTGAAGTAAGCCTCGAAGGCCGCGCACTGTTCGTCCGTTCGCCCGGTGCCCCGCAGGTAGTTCACCGATTCCCCGTCGACCGGGAAGTAGCCCATTGTCGCCCCGTATTCCGGAGCCATGTTCGCGATCGTCGCGCGGTCGGGAAGCGGCAGCGAGGCCGCGCCTTCGCCGTAAAACTCGACGAACTTGCCCACGACCTTGGTCCTGCGGAGAAGCTCGGTGACATGCAGGGCGAGATCCGTGGCGGTGACACCCTCGCGCAGACGTCCGGTCATGTGCACACCGACAACCTCGGGCGTGAGAAAATACACCGGCTGGCCGAGCATCCCCGCTTCGGCCTCGATGCCGCCGACACCCCATCCCACCACGCCGAGTCCGTTGATCATCGTCGTGTGCGAGTCGGTTCCGACGAGCGTGTCGGGATAATACATTTTCGAGCCCTCCCACGGCTGCGAAAGCACTCCCTTGGCCAGGTATTCGAGGTTCACCTGATGCACGATGCCGATGCCCGGCGGGACGACACCGAAAGTCTTGAAAGCCTGCTGGCCCCACTTGAGAAACTCGTAGCGCTCGCGGTTGCGCTTGAATTCCATGTCGAGGTTCAGACGCAGGGCCTCGGCGCTGCCGAAGAAGTCCACCTGCACGGAGTGATCGACGACCAGATCCACCGGAACCAGGGGCTCGATCATGGCCGGATCTTTTCCCGCGGCGGCCACCGCATCGCGCATCGCCGCAAGATCGACGAGCAAAGGCACACCCGTGAAGTCCTGCAGGACGATCCGCGCCACGACGAAGGGGATCTCCTCCGCCGCCGGTTTCTCCGCGTTCCACGCGGCCAGCGCTTTGACGTCCTCCGGGCGCACTTTGCGCCCGTCGCAGTTGCGCAGCACCGACTCCAGCACAATGCGGATGCTCACCGGCAAGCGCGAGACCGGACCGAGTCCTTGCTTTTCCAAGTCCGGCAAAGAATAGAACCATGCCTCCCCGCCCGTCCCGGTATTGAATTTCCGCAATGCGCCAAAAGGATCTTTCATAAACGGGCAGGAAAATCCGACCGCGCCGCGCCGGCAAGTTCTAATTGAGCACAACGGCAACTTCGCGTCTTGCGCGCGGGCAGCCTGTTGTCTTTTCTACGCCATGCGCAAAACCAAAATCATCTGCACGCTCGGACCCGCCACGGAGTCGGCGGAAATGATTTCCCGCCTGATCGCGGCGGGCGCCAATGTCTTCCGGCTCAACATGAGCCACGCCACGCACGAGTGGGTCAGGATGATCACGCCGCGCATCCGCGAAGTCGCACGCCAGACTTCGGCCAACGTGGCGATCATGATGGACACACAGGGCCCGGCCATCCGGACCGGCGATCTGGCGACGAACCTGCAACTCACTCCGGGCGACACCGTGGAGTTCACCGTCCGCGGCGCGCGCAGCGAGGAGCAGTATTCGGTCGATGTGAACTACGACGGCCTGATCGACGACATCTCGGTGGGCGACGTCGTCATGGTGGACAACGGCAACATCCACATGAAAGTCCTCTCGAAAGAGGAAAATCGCGTGCGCTGCGAGGTGCTCACGCCCGGCGTGCTCGGCTCGCGCCGCCACATCAACCTTCCGGGCGTGAAGGTCAACCTGCCGCCGCTCACGGAAAAAGACCACAGGGACATCGCCGTGGGCGTGGAGTTGGACCTCGACTACTTCGCCCTCAGCTTTTGCCGCGAGGCCGCGGACGTCGAGGCGATGCGCTCGGAACTGCGCCGCCTCGGGAGCGAGGCGCACGTCATCGCCAAGATCGAGGACCAGCACGCGGTGAAATTTTTCAAGGAAATCATGATGGCCGCCGATGCGGTGATGGTCGCGCGGGGCGACCTGGGCATCGAATGCCCGATGGAAGAATTGCCGATCATCCAGCGCCGGATCGTCAAAGCCTGCATCAAGGCCGGGAGGCCGGTCATCGTCGCCACCCACATGCTCGAATCGATGATCAACAACCCCCTGCCCACGCGCGCGGAGATCACCGACGTGGCCAACGCGGTTTACGAACAGGCCGATGCCATCATGCTCAGCGGGGAGACCAGCGTCGGCAAATACCCCGTGCAGTGCGTGGAAACATTCGACCGCGTGGCACGGCGCATCGAGCGGAGCGGGGGCGCGGGATTCTCCCGCGAGGCCGAGATGGAGGGCCCGCGGCACAAGACCGTGGCAGCCGCAGTGAACCTCGCCAACAACTTTCCCCACGCCAAAATCGTGGTCTTCACCTACGCAGGCAACATGGTGCTCTTCGCCTCGCACCTCCGCCCCGAGCACGCGCCGATCTACGCCTTCACGCCGGACGAACACGTGTGCCGCCGCCTCGCGCTGCTCTACGGCGTCCAAGCCCAGCGCATGGGTTTCGTGCCGCAACCCGAGCAGAATGTCTTTGCCGCCGAGGCCGCGCTGCTCCTCCAAGGCCGCGCGGAATCAGGCGATCATCTCGTCGTGGTGACGGACATCGTGGAGGGCGACCGCCGCCACGGATCGGTGCAGTTGCGGGTCATTCCTTGACGTCCCGCATTCCCCCGCGGCAAGGCAATGAAAAGCCACCCTGCCACCGCCGGCTAAACAACAGCCGGCAGCGTTTCGGGAAGCTTCACCTCCTCGCGCTTGCGGAGCGCCTTGCGCATTTTCTGAAGGGCGATGTTCTGCAACTGGCGGATGCGTTCGCGCGTCACGCCGAACTTGCGTCCGACCTCCTCGAGCGTGCGCTCGCGCCCGCCGCCCAAGCCGTAACGGTAGGCAATAATCTTGCGCTCGCGCGCATCCAGCGCATCGAGGAGGTCGCCCACCTCGTCGCGCAGATCCTTGTCGCGCAAAACCTCGAAGGGATCCTCGGCGCGCTCGTCGCCCACAAAGTCCCCGAAAGGCGTCTCATCCTCGGCGCTGATCCGCGCGTCCAGCGAGGCCGGACGGACCGCGACCGTTTTCAGATGTGTGACCTTCGCCACCGGAAGACCCAACTCCTCGGCCAGCTCCTCGTCCGTCGCCTCGCGCCCGAGTTCCTCGGTCATGCGTGCGGCCACACGGCGGATCTTGCCGATTTTATCCACGAGATGCACAGGCAGGCGGATGGTTTTGCTCTGGTTGGCCAAGGCGCGCTTGATGGACTGTTTGATCCACCACGACGCATAGGTGCTGAGCTTGCCGCCTTTTTTCGGGTCGAAACGCTCCACGGCTTTCATCAGGCCGATGTTGCCCTCCGAGATGAGGTCGAGGAGCGGCAGGCCGTAGTTGTTGAAATCGTGGGCGATTTTGACCACCAGACGCAGGTTCGCCTTGATCATCTGTTCGCGGGCCTTTTTGCTCCCGCGCTTGATCTGGGAGGCCAGCCTCACCTCCTCCTTGGGAGTCAGAAGCGGAACCTGGCTGATCTCACGCAGGTAAAGTCCGATATTTGTTTCGGGTGATTCCATTTTTTGGGGATCGCTTGGGGTTGTTGGCAGCGACATCTGTTTCGACAGTCGTTCTAAACGATCGTTCAATTTAATTTGCACCCGGCAGATTTCGTGCGGGGGAGCCGGCAAGCGAAACAGCCGGGGCGGCTTCGCCGGGTTTGCGGCCGACCAGCACTGCCGGGGCCATCACCCCCCGCCTGTGAACAACATCAAGCCCCTCTCTTCGGTCCGGAGCGACGCCAACTTGGGGGCGATCGCCTTCTCTTTGGTGCGGCGCTTGCCAAGGGCCGTCGGGATCGGTTCTACATCCAGACGGACCTGTCCAGACTTCGGTATTGGAGAGCCTCGAGCAGATGGTCCTCGGCGATATTCTCTGCTCCGGCCAGATCGGCGATGGTCCGCGCCACTTTGAGCACACGGTCATGCGCCCGGGCGCTAAGGTGCAGGTCCTCCATGGCATGTTTGAGAAGCGCATGGCAGGACGCGGAGATTTCGCAGTGCTCGCGCATGAGCTTCGGCGTCATGCGGGCGTTGAGCGCGGGCTTCAAGCGTCCGGCAAAACGCTCCGCTTGAATCCGGCGGACCTTCTCCACGCGATCACGGACCGCGGCCGACGACTCGGCAGGCTGCGCCGAGGTAAGTTCGTCATATTCCACCGGAGGCGCTTCGACGTGGATGTCGATGCGATCGAGCAACGGACCCGAAACGCGCTGGCGGTAGCGGTCCACCTGCCCCGGCGAACAGCGGCACTCCCGCTTGGGGTGTCCGTAGTATCCGCAGGGAAATGAATAACGCTGAGGTGGATGCTTTGCCCTATAGGCGCGGTTCACTGTGTAAGACATTGACTTTGAGTGAATTGAGATCAGGGGTGCAGAAAAAGGCAGTTAAGAAAAAGTTTATCCATCACTGGGTTGGCACTGCTTGAAAGGATCGTAGACCGGCCAGTAAGGGCCAAGCATCCGAGGCTTCCGGAGTCCCGATGATACCGGGGCGTCAGCAAAGAATTTCCGCGCGAGAGGCAATCCTCTTTAGGCTGTTCAGGACATCCTCCCGTTTCAGCAGAAGTGTCCGCCCGAAGCGGAAATAGGGAAGGCGCCCCTGAGCCATGGCTCTGCGGATGGGTTTCTCGCTGGTGAATCCCAGCAACTCTTTGACATCCGACACCCGCAAAAACTCCCAAGGCTCGTCTTCTACCATACGACGCCACGCGTTCTGCAAACCCGATGGTTTGCGCCTCCGCCTCACCTTGCCGCCGGCATTGTCATCTGGAGCGTTCCCCGAAAGAAACATCTCCACATCCATCCACTTTTGTTTCTCGACAGCTTTGCTCGCTGCGAGAAGACATCAACCAAGGCCGTTACTCCGCTTGTGGCGGAAGGTCGTAATGACCTGTTCATTGATCCGCACCTCGTAAGTGCGATCCCCCATCGGATCCGCATCGTCGTGCGGCCCTACGTTCACTATGGCGATCATAAATTTGCGCGAAGGTCACTCCCTGCTTTTCCGTGTGGGGCGGCGGAGACCGGTCGAGGGAGGGCCCGCCTTTGTTTTGATCTCGTGCAGGACGATGGGCAGACATTGAGCGAAGTGCCGGAAATCCCCGTCGGTGGTAAAGATCGCCAAGTCACACCGGACGGCGACCGCACAAATGAGGAAATCGGTGTTCGAGCCCTGAATGCCCTTGGATCGGCACAGGTTGAAAAAATTCGCGGCCGTTACGTAATCCTCCGTCAGCAGCGGAACGTCGGGGAATGCCGCAAGGTGCGTTTCCAGCCGCGCGAACTGCGTTTGATCCCGCACGCCAGAAAGAATCTCCTGCCGCACCGGCCCGATGATTTCAGCGACATGGGTGGACACGAGCCGCTGCAGCTCCTCTCTCTCCGGATGCTGCCGGTCGTCACGCCGCAACGCCAGTGACCAGACGCTCGTATCGACGAGCACCCTCACGCCCGTGCCCGCTGGCGCTTGTAGTCGTAGCCTGGGTCAAACTCGACCTTCCCGAAAAGATCCAAGATGCGATCCTGCCGCAGGTGACGGATGTAGTCTGTCAAAGCCTGAGTCACCGCCTCCTTCTTGGTGCGGTGTTTGCCCAGCGCGGCAGCCTCTGCGATGAGCCGATCATCGAGTTGAAGATTGGTTGCCATGGCTATCTTTCCACACGCAAGTTCACACATCGCTGTGTGTGGCGCAATGAATTTTTCTCTGAACGCTTGAGGTCAGCCGCCGAGCGCAGCGAGGTCGGCTGGTCCGGTTTGTTCGCGGTTGCTACTGTTTCCATCGGGGCTCAAATCGGGCTTCGGAGTATGAAGTTGGAGCGATCTAGTGGCGAAGATCGAAGTGCGCAGCATTTTTGCAAACTCCTCCTAAGCTCAGCCTGCTCCGCCAATCAGCTCGTTCAAGCCTTCGACTATCTGGTCCATCTCCCCGGCTGAAGCTCTGCCAATCTTCTTTTTGAGGCGCTGAACGGAAAGGGTTCGAACTTGGCTGATCTTGGCCCACGATCGCTTCGGCATCTTCGCATCGAGCAATTCCAGCGTGAGCGGGAAACCGGCTCTCTGCGGCTGGCTGGTCAAAGCAATGGCTATAACTGTTCCCGACCGCTCGTTGAAAACATCTTCGCTCAGAATTAAAACCGGACGCTGTCCCGCCTGCTCGTTTCCGCGCGTCGGCTCGAGGTCGGCCCAGACGATGTCGCCCCTCAGTATTCGGGCCATTGCTCGATCTCCGAACCGATCCCCTCTTCAGCAAGAGCTTGCTCGAACTTCGGATCAAGCTTGGCGCACTCGCGAGCCAACCGCCCTCGGTCCATGCGCTGCAACTTGTCGGCCACGGCGTCCTGAATCGCCCGGCTTCGGTTGGGATAAACATGCTCCCGCACGAGCCGATCGAGTTGCTCGACTAAACTCTCCTCCATGGTTATGGCAATTTTCGCAGCACTCATAGCAGGTATGAGGATATATCATACCTACGACAGCGTCAAGGCGCTTTTTTTACGCGAACGACCAAGCTCAGCGGCGGCCTCGGCGGCGGCGGTGGAGCGCACCGTGCGCGCACGAACTCCCGCGACGCTCGAACGGACGGCGGAGAGGCCGTTCGCTGCAGCGCCCTGGTTAGGCCACGTCGCAATCAAAACCAGCAAATCAATAAGCATGTGTGCCAGTATCGCGAACGAACCACCGAGAACAATAGACCGGAAATTCGGCAAACCATGCCACTGATAACTCTGGTAGTCTATCGGCCTCATCAGACAAAACGCAGCGATGCCGAGTCCGAGCAGGGCAGCAGCGTGAAACCAGCGAGTGCGGGCCGGAAAACAAAATGCCGAAACAAATATGGCTGTGAACGCCAACTGCTTCGTCACCCTCAATAAATCTGGTCCGCTGTCTGGTGCTGGAACAAGCGTCCAGACAACCAACGCAGCGACAAAGCCGACCGGAATGGCGAGCAAGCAACGCAAAAAATGCCGCACAGCCTCTTGGTGCTTTGTTGTGCTCATAGGAAGTGGCCTAACGTCCCGGCTCACCGGTGCCGGGCCGATGGTGTCCGATTGTCAAGCCAGGCGCGATCCCGGCGTTCGGTGCAGCCGGTTTGTTCGGTGCTGTTTCGTCGCTATTCATGATGGCCGACGGCTGCCTGCGCGTAGCTGCGCACAAAAGGTTTGTGGCTCCCATTGATCAACCCTTCCGCGATCCAACCGAGATAATTCGTGCGCGACTGATACTGACTCGCCAAGGCGAGCCCCTCCTCCTCTGCAATCCGGTAGATGCTCTCAAGGGCATCCGCTCTAAAGTAGTCCTCCTCGGATTCATCACCAAGTATCGTCCGCAATACCGGCAGAGCTTCGGTGATGCCTGCGACCCCCAGGAAGCCGATCGCATATCGCCGCTTGGGCATCGTGCGAACAGCGACCTCTTCAATGACACGTTTTTTCACGAGATCGGCGTGCAGGATCAATGGATCCATGAGCATGTCTTCCGCACGGTTAGCATCGTCACTGAAGAAGTCGTTCATCACGCTGTCGACAGTCCTGTGAGGCCATAGTAGGTAGGAAACCGCAATGCCTACTAGAACAACGGTGATGGCGATGATGAGGCGGCGTTTCATACTTTCACCGAACGTATAATATACGACAGTTCGTTAATATTGGGTTTTACGACTGGTCGCATATTACTTGTAAGTGAGGTGCGATTGTTGAATTATTCCATCCGCTATGGCCCATTCAAGCTTTCGCGAGCAGTTCGGGGACTTGGCCCGGAAAAAGGGCGTGCAGGAATCATTGATTCCATATTGGGCCAATTGGGTCATGGCTTGGGGGAAGCATCTCTCGCCTCGCAAATTCGTGGACGCTGGGGAATCCGATGTCGAGGCCTTTTTGCAGAATCTCGCCGACCAAGGCAAAGCCGGTTGGCAGATCGAGCAGGCGGAGGCGGCGCTCAAACTCCTGCACCAGTCTCGCTACCCCGCCCCGTGGTCGGCTGATTGGAAAGTGCGCTTGCCGCTGGCCGCCGCCACGGCCTCGCCCGAACGGCGGCCGCCGCTCGACGAAGAGTTCCTCCGTGCCCGGCATCAAGGCAAGTCCGACCGCGGAGAACTGCCGCCGCGCTTTGCCCCATTCATCGACGAAATCCGCGCCGCCGTCCGCGCCCGCCACTACTCTTACCGCACCGAGCAAACTTACGTGGGATGGATCACGCGCTTCCTCGCTTACGCCGCGCCGGAAAAGCGCCAAGACCTCCACCCCTCGCAGGCCAAAGACTACCTCGACTACCTCTCGGTCGTGCGGCGTGTTTCATCCGCCACGCAAAACCAAGCCTTCAACTCGCTGCTCTTCCTTTTCCGCTCCGTGCTGGAAATGGATTTCGGGCGCATCGAGGGCGTGCAACGCGCCGAGCAACGTCGCCGTGTGCCGGTCGTGCTTTCGCGATCCGAGTTGGCCCGGCTCTTCGAGTCGCTGCCCGAGTCCTGCCGCCTGCCCGTGCGCTTGTTCTACGGCGCGGGACTGAGACTCATGGAGGGGTTAAGATTGCGAGTGCAAGATGTTGATCTCGAACTTCTGCAAATCACCGTGCGTCGCGGCAAAGGCGGCAAGGACCGTATCGCACCTCTGCCCGTTTCCCTCGTCGAAGAATTGCGGGACCAGATCGCCAAAGTGCGCGCCATTCACGAGGCGGATCTGGCCAAAGGCTACGGCGATGTGGAACTGCCCGACGGCGTCGCCCTCAAATACGGCGGACGCGCCCGCGAGTGGGGCTGGCAATACGTGTTCCCCGCCGCTGGGTTCTCGGTCGACCCGCGCACCGGACGCACCGGTCGCCATCACCTGCACGAGGTCAACATCCAGAGAGCCGTGCGCCGGGCCGCCCGCGATGCCGGAATCGTCAAGACCGTCACCCCGCACATCCTACGGCATTCGTTCGCCACGCATCTGCTAGAAGACGGTGCCGACATCCGCACCGTGCAGGAACTCCTCGGACACTCCGACGTGAGCACCACCATGATCTACACGCACGTGCTCAAC
>VEQL01000032.1 GCA_018883245.1 Chthoniobacterales bacterium | reverse complement strand
ATTACTCCATGTCCGTCATCATCTCCCGCGCCTTGCCTGATGCGCGCGACGGACTCAAGCCCGCCCAGCGCCGCATCCTCTACGCGATGCACGACCTGCGCTTGTTTCCCGGGCGGCAGCACATCAAATGCGCGAAGATCTGCGGCGACACGAGCGGCAACTACCACCCCCACGGCGAAGCGGTCATCTATCCTACCCTTGTGCACATGGCGCAGGACTGGGCCATGCGCGAGACTCTGGTTGATGGACAGGGCAACTTCGGCTCGGTCGAAGGCGATCCGCCGGCCGCCATGCGTTACACCGAGGCGCGCCTCACCCATCTGGGCACGGCTCTCATGGCCGACATGGACAAGTCCACCGTCGACTTCGTTCCGAACTATGACGAGCGCCTGAGCGAACCGATCGTCTTCCCCGCCGCATTCCCGAATCTTCTCGTCAACGGAGGCACCGGCATCGCCGTCGGCATGGCGACCAACATGCCGCCGCACAATCTCGGCGAGGTCATAGACGCCATCTGCGCACAGATCGACAAACCCGACATCACGCTCGACGGGCTGATGAAATACATCAAAGGCCCGGACTTCCCCACGGGTTGCCAACTCTGCGGAGTTGGCGGCATCCGCCAATACCTCGAGACCGGCCGCGGCTCGGTCAAAGTCCGCGGCAAAGCCGGCGTCGAGGAACTCAAGGGCAACCGCGAGCAGATCGTCATCACCGAGATCCCCTACAACGTCAACCGCGCGACCCTCGTCGAACGCATCGCGGATCTCGTCAATCAGAAGACGATCACCGACATCAGCGCCATCCGCGACGAGTCGGATGAAAAGACGCGCGTCGTGGTCGAACTCAAGCGCGACGCCAATCCGAAGGTCGTCATCAACAATCTCTACAAGCACACCGCGCTGGAGACCTCGTTCCCCATCACGATGCTGGCCATCGACCACGGCAAGCCGAAGCTGCTGTCGCTCAAAGAAGCCATCTCCTGCTACATCGAGCATCGCCGTGAAGTCGTCCTGCGCCGCACGCGCCATCTCCTCGGCGAGGCCGAAATCCGCGCGGAAAAACTCGAGGCCTTCCTCATTGCGCTGGCCAACCTCGACGACTTCATCCGCATCATCCGCAATTCGAAAACCCGCGAAGAAGCCAAGGTCAAACTCCTCGCCTTCGAATTCACCCGCAAGCAGGTAGAGAAATTCGGGGTCAAAATCCGGCGCGATGACCGCCTGACCGACGGCGAATACCTTCTCACCGAACAGCAGGTCGATGACATCCTCGAACTCCGCCTCTACCAGTTGACCGGCATGGAGAGCGACAAGGTGCTCGGGGAATACAAGGAACTCCTTTCCACCATCGATGACCTCATGGACATCCTCGCCCGCGAGGAGCGCGTGCTCGATATCATCAAAACCGAGCTGCGCGAAATTAAGTCCAAATACGCCGGGCCGCGCCTCACCGATATCGTGCCCGACGAGGGCGAAATCAACATCGAAGACCTCATCACCAACGAAGGCTGCATCATCACGGTCACGCACCGCGGATTCATCAAACGCACCGCAGTGAGTGCCTACCGCGCCCAAAAGCGCGGCGGCAAAGGCGTCATCGGCATGCAGACCCGCGAGGCCAAAGCGGAAGACGAGGAGGACGATTTCGTCGAGCACCTCTTCACCGCCAGCACGCACGACTATCTCGTTTTCTTCACCAAGAAGGGGCGCTGCTACGTCGAGAAAGCCTACAATATTCCCGAGATGGGCCGCGCGGCGAAGGGACGCTCGATTGCCAACCTGCTCGAGTTCAAACCGGGCGAGGAAATCGCCGCCGTCATGCGCATCCAGGCCAAGACCGGCGCGGGCAAGGACGAAACGTGGGATGAAAATCTCCACATTCTCTTCGCCACCAAGACGGGCATCATCAAGAAGAGCAACCTCTCCTCCTACCGCAACATCCGCAAGGGCGGCATCATCGCGATCAACATCGAGGAAGGCGACGAACTCATCGCCGCGCTCATGACCGACGGACACAACGAAGTCGTCCTTATCACCAAGGACGGCATGAGCATCCGTTTCAGCGAGGAAGATATCCGCGACATGGGCCGCACCGCGACCGGCGTGTGGGGCATCCGTCCGGAGAAAAAAGATTTCGTCATCGGCGCTGCCTTGGTTGTGACCGACGCCACCCTGCTGGTGGCCGGCGCCAACGGCGTGGGCAAACGCACCGAGTTCGACGAATACCGACTGCAGAAACGCGGCGGCAAGGGCATCATCACCATGAAGGTCACCGACAAGACCGGCGAGGTTGTCAGCGCCCTGAGTGTCCGCGAAAACGACGAGATCATGCTGATCACCAGCGGTGGACAAAGCGTCCGCACACGCGTGGCCGAAATCCGCATGACCGGCCGCAATGCCCAAGGCGTCCGCCTCATCGGCCTGTCCGAAGGTGAAAAGCTTCAGGCCATGGCCCCCGTCGTCAGCCAGAGCCAGGAAGACGCCGCCGAGAACGCGGAAGCGTAACCAGCGGGCGGACCTTGAAAGCCATCTGCGACTACGAGGCAGGCAAGACGAAGCTCTGCCCGCCGTCCGTCCTCGAAGAGAATGAAGGTCAACGTCGCGTATCAGGTCAGCGAAGACATCAAACGTCTGGCCCCCCACTCCCGCAAACGCCTGCGGTGCGCCATCCGCGAATTGGAGCATGAAAAAGGCGACATCAAGGCCTTGGAAGAAGATCTGCACGGATATTTCCGCGTAAAAGTCCGGTCCTATCGCGTCATCTTGGCTTACCGTGGAACAAAGCGGCCCGGACCGCCGGAAATAGACTGCCTGTTTTGCGAACACCGCTCGACGGTTTATGAAGCTTTTGCGGCGACTGCAGGTTATAGGTCGGAAAGCGGATCCATATGACCAACCTCCAGCAAACCACATTCAACATCGACGACCTGCGCGCACGCGCGGAAGGAGGCGGCTCGATGTCGCCCGCCGTGCGTCTCGGCGTGCTTGGCTGCCCGGTTGCGCACTCGCTTTCGCCGGCTATGCATAATGCCGCCCTTGAAGCGCTCGGCTCCGATGCGCGTTACGCCAAGATTGAATGCGCACCCGAACAACTCGCCACGGCGATCGATCTGGCCCGCCGCGCGGGATTCATAGGGCTCAATTTGACGATTCCCCACAAATTCGAAGCGCTGAAACTTTGCAGCGAACTCGACGAAACGGCCCGCCAACTGGGCGCGGTCAACACCTTGCTGTTCGACGCTGACCGCACCGTCGGCTTCAACACCGATGGACAGGGTCTCGTGCGGGCCATCCGCGAATCGTTCGGGATGGATTTGAAAGACCTGCGCGTCATGATCCTTGGTGCCGGCGGCGGGGCCGGCTCCGCTGCAACCCTGCAATGCGCATTGGAAAAGTGTCCGCGCTTGGTGCTGGTTAATCGCACGGCAGCGAAAGCACAAGCCGTGGCCAAGAAAGCATTCGCCCTCTTGCACACGGACCGCCTCGAAGGCCCCGAGGATCTGGTGACGGTAATTTCCTTGGACGGCTCCGCGCTGCAAGCACAACTCGGCCGCACCGATCTTGTGATCAATGCAACATCGCTGGGAATGAAGCGCACCGACCCGCGCCTGATCCCGGCGGCGCTGATCACCCCGGACCTCATGGTCTTCGATATGATCTACCGCCCCGCGGTCACACGCCTGCTCGAAGACGCAAGGTCGGCCGGCGCCCGCACGGCCAACGGCCTTTCGATGCTTCTGCACCAGGGCGCGCTTTCGCTCGAGATTTGGCTCAACCGCACCGCACCGTTGGATGTCATGCGGAGTGCGCTGCAAAAAGCCAGCTCCTGAGTTTCTCATCAGGCCTCCCTCGCGAGGGGCGAGGCTTGCATCATTCCGCGGACCCCCGTGTAATTAGCCTCGTGGCTGAAAGAGAACTCCAGATGTTCGTCGGCGACTGCCTTGCCCGTGGCGCCTCGAGAGACGACGTGGCCCGAGGTTTGCGTTCCGCCGGTTGGCCGGAGCGCGAAATCCACGAGGCGTTGGACTACTACATCGATGCCGGGCTTCCGCTGCCCGTGCCCAAATGCCGTGCTTCCGCGGGACCCCGCGAGGCTTTCCTTCATCTTCTTCTGTTCGCGTCGCTCGCGACTTGGGCGACCGCTCTCGGATCATTGCTTTTTGATTTCATCAACATTCGCTTCCCGCTGCTGGATGGACGCCCGGTCGTGGATTTTGGTTCGATCCGCTTTGGTGTAGCGGCGCTTGTCGTGGCATTTCCCGTTTTTGCGCTCACGTTGCGGCGGGTGAAAAGGGACATCACCGCGAACCCGGCTCGCGGAATGAACCCCGTGCGCCGCTGGCTCACCTACATCGCGCTTTTCGTCGCGGCGCTCATTCTTCTGGGCGATGCGATCGGGACAGTTGTGTCGTTCTTGAACGGCGAACTCACCATCCGTTTTGTCCTGAAAGCTGCGGTCATCGCCGCACTTGCCGGGGGCGTGACTTGGTGGCTCCTGCGCGAGTTGCGCGAGAAAATACAACCACTGCGCCCGGCATGGTATGCGGTTTGCCTCGCGGTGATAGCGGCGATAGCCGCGGCCGTGTGGGTCACCGGCGGACCGCTTCGAGCACGGCTCGAGGCGCAGGACGAACAGCGCGTGCGCGACCTGCTTTCAATTTATCAAAGCGTGAACCAATTTTATCAGGCGCAGAAGCGCCTGCCTGCGACGCTTGAAGAATGCAACACCAACCCCGGAAGCTTTGTTGCAGACCAGACGGACCCTGTCACCGGTGGAGCTTACGAATACGAGGCCGTTGACAAGGACACTTTCACACTGAGGGCGTCCTTCGACCTGCCCAGCCGCGAAGACCGCGGCAATGGCGACTATTCCGGACCGTCGGATGACGGCTTCTGGAGGCACGAAGCCGGGGAGACAACATTCACGATCGAGGTCGGCCCGCCCAACCAGTAGCCGGCGCAACGGCACGTGCCGGGCGCCTCATTTCCGCCAATACATCGATTTGAGCGGGTGTTCGTCGAGCACATTGCCTTCGATGCCCGCGAGGCCCTCATCATCATAGAGCTGGATACCGACGTAGAAATACAGCGGGCACACCGGCATCTGCTCGCAAACGAGGATTTTTTCGGCTTCGCGCAGGATCGCGTGGCGCTTCGCCGGGTCCAGTTCGGCGGCCGCTTCTCCGATAAGCCGGTCGTAGCGCGGATCACTCCAGCCGGTGCGGTTGTTTCCTCCCCCCGTGACGAACATGTCGAGAAATGTGTTCGGGTCGGGGTAATCGCCCACCCAGCTTGAGCGGGCGATGTCATAGTCCAATGTGCTCAGCGAGCGCAGATAAACTTTCCACTCCTGGCGCAGTAGTTGCACGTTCACCCCGAGTTCGCGCCGCCACATGCTTTGGAGTTCGACGGCAATCGCCTCGTTCAGCTCCCCTTCGCTGTAAAGATAGTTCACCATGGGAAATCCTTTGCCATCCGGATATCCCGCCTCCGCCAGCAGCCGTTTCGCCTCCGCGGTATCCTTCGTTCCGCATTCGTCGCAGGGCTCGTAACCGCCCGCCCCCGGCGGGACAAAGCTTCCGGCCGGCAGCTCACCGGCGCGGGTAATGCGATCGACAATCGACTTTTTGTCGATGACGAGACTGAAAGCACGCCGAACGCGCGGGTCGGTGAAGGCGCCCTTGGCGCAGTTGTAGCGCAGGAAATACGTGCCAAGGAACGGCGCCGCGTGAAAATCGTCGCGCTTTTTGATCTCAGAGAGCAGGGCCGGGGGAACAAGGCCCTTGTCCATCATCAAATCGGCCTGCCCCGACGCGTAAAGGTTGAATGCCGTGTTCGCCTTGCTCACCGGAATGACGTCGATGGCATCCAAGGCGACGCTCTTCGCATTCCAATAACGCGGATTCTTGCGCAAACGGATGCGGTCGTTGAGCCGCCAAGATTCGAGCAGGTAGGCGCCGTTGCCGACCAAGTTTCCGGGTTTGATCCAATTGTCGCCATGCTCCCCGATCACATGCGTTGGCACGGGCAGCAACGTGACAAAAGCGCACAGATCGAGAAAAAACGGCGTGGGATTCTCAAGCTCGACACGCAACGTCCGGTCGTCGGGCGCGGAGACGCCGACCTGACCGAAGTCCTTCAGCGTCCCCTCGTTGAAGGCCTTGGCGTTTTTGATGTAGTGCAGCTGGTAAGCGTATTCCGACGCCGTGGCCGGATCCAGCGTGCGGCGCCACGAGGCGACGAAGTCCTGCGCGGTCAGCGGCCTCCCGTCGCTCCACACCAGGCCCTCGCGCAGAGTGAACGTGTATGTCTTGCCGTCCCCGGATATCTCCCAATTTTCGGCCATCCCGGGCTGCGGTTTCCCGTGCTGATCGAATGTGAGGAGCCCCTCGAACAGCGCGTTGGCCACGCGCCCTTCCGGCTGGCCGGTGATGAGAGCAGGATCAAGGGTCTCCGGTTCGGCCCCGTTGAGAAAAACCAGATCGGCACGCTTTTGCGGCGAGCATCCCGCACAGAGCAAGAAAGCGATGAAAATCAGGCGGGCCATGCGCCATTGATGGCTGGATCGTCGCTTGCTGACAATCCCCCGCTTGATCTCCTATTCTGCACCAATGCCGCCGAACATTGTCCGCTTCACCGGACTGACCGCACTGCTTTGCGCGATGCTGGCTGCGACCGCGTATTTTGTCGCGCTCAACAGCGACCATGCCGCCACCAACGGCGACGAATTGCTTTACGCGCAGATGACCTATGCCACGGCCAAGAGCAGCCACTGGCTGCCGCTGCAGACGATGATCGAGCGACATCGCAACACCAAGCCGCCGGGTCTTTTCTGGCAGGGGTTGGTGAGCACGGACTGGGCGAAATCCTACACGCTTTGGAATCTCCGCTGGCCGAATGTGCTCTACACGCTGGGGACGGCGCTGATGGTTTTTGCGCTGGCACGCAAAGCGTCCGCAAGCGCATCCCTCGGCCTGCTCGCCGCGCTTATTTATCTGAGCTTTTTCGGAACTTACCGATACGGGCGAGTCTTCCTTACATCCGCGCCCGAAACATTCTGGCTCTTCGCCCCGTTTTTTGCGCTGCTTTTTTGGCGTCCGCGCGCGGGCGGACTCACTTGGCCGATGACATTCGCCTTCGGATTGATGACCGGATTTGCCCTCCTCTACAAATCTTTCGCCTTGGTGCTCCCCGCTGCGGTTGGCTTTTCTTGGTGGACACTTCACTTGCGCGGTTACGGCTGGCGCGAGTGGTTGCGTTCGGACCTTCCGAAAATCGCCCTGCTGGGAGTTATTGCCCTCGGTGTGTTCAGCCTCTGGTTCGCGCTCGACCCGCAACGCCACCTCATTCTTCAAGACTTCGTGCTCCGGGAAAATGCCGGCAAATTCGACACGGGCGGTCGGAGCTACTTCGTCAATCTTCTTTGGGGCGAGTCGAGCATCTGGCGCAGCGTCATTTCCTATCCGCTCAATGCAGGACTGCTAGCCCCGGCCATCGTTGCCCTCTTTGTTGTTTCGTGGCGGCACAGGCGCGATCTGGGCGACAGCGAGAAACTGCTTTGGATCTGGGTTGCCGCGGTTTTCGCCGTTTTCACGCTGCCGAATCAGCGCGACGAACGCTATCTGCTGCCGGCAATGCCCGCCCTCGCCGTGCTTGCCGCCTTGCGATGGTCGCAGATACCCCGGTGGGTGCTCGCAATCAGTCTGCTTGCCGTGGCGGTGATCGCCTCGGGCATGGCCCTTGGCGCGATCATTCTGACCTCGGACGCCGGCGTAGGGCCTCTGTATCCATGGTTTTACTGGATCTTTATATCTGCGGTGGTCGGCTTCGCGGTCATCGGGATGATCCGTGGCGCATTGACCCACGCATTCGTATGTCCGGCGATTCTTCTTCTTTACCTGTGCTATGCCGCCTTCCTGATTCCCTTCGACGGGCCGCGCGGCGAGTTCGACCAAGCAGCGAAGGATTTCGCTCGGGGGAAGAGCTACGCGGCACCGATCAATTTCAATGCCCGCGAGGAAATCTATCGCTTCATGCTGCCCGGGAGCGATCCGCGGCCCTACCACGTGAACGACTTTACCTTCGACGAGATCCGGGCAAACAATAGCGTCTTCATCGTCACGCTCCCGCTGAGCGATATGACCGTCGAAAATTCCCCCGGCCTGCGTGTCATCGGCACGCGCCTCCAAGTGATCGACCGCTTCAACAACAAGGAGACAATGGACATGCTGACGGGCAATATTTCCCGCAATCTCTTCAAAAAGGACCTGTTGGTCGAAGCCGTCAATCCATGAACGCGTCGTCCCGCTCTTGGGCAGTTTGGCTCGCGCTCGCTTTGGGCGTGTTCGTTTATCTTTTCAACCTCGGCAGCGAGCACGCCGCGACCAACCCCGACGAACATCTCTACTGGCAGATCACGCGCATGACCGCGCAGGGCGGCGAATGGCTACCGCTGAAAAACCTGTCCGAACCGGAACGTAACACCAAGCCGCCGGCGCTTTTCTGGCAGGGCATCATTGCAACCGACTGGGGCAAGCACTGGGACCTGTGGCGAGTGCGCCTGCCCGTCGCGCTCTATACGCTGGCCACAACGGCGCTGGTGCTGCTGCTGGCACGCCGTCTTTCCGGGGATACGCGCACAGGCATCCTTGCCGCGCTTGCCTTTCTCGCATTTTTCAGCACCTACCGCTACGGGCGCGTCGTTCTGACGTCATCGCCGGAAACATTCTGGTTTTTCCTGCCGTTTTTTATCCTTCTCTACCGGCGTCCGCAGCCGGCCGCCCTCACTTGGCCATTGGCCGCGGCTTTCGGTCTCATGGTGGGCGCGGGCCTTCTCTACAAATCGTTCGCACTGGTGATCCCCTTCGCGGTCGGGCTTGCCTGGTGGACGATGCATCAGCGCAGCTACGATATCCCCTCGTGGCTGCGCGCGGCGGCACCGAAGATCATTTTGATCGCGTTGCTTGCCGTAGGCGTATTCGGCCTCTGGTTCTGGCTTGATCCGCATCCGGAAAACATCTGGCGCGATTTCGTGCTCAAAGAAAATGTCGGAAAATTCGACCCGAAGCGCGGCAGCTACATCGTCAATTTTTTCGCGGGCAACTACACGATCTGGCGCATCCTGTTCGGCTATCCCTTCAACGCAGGCCTGCTGGCCCCCGCTGTTGTCGTCCTTTTTTTCATGGCTTGGCGCGGAAGGCGTTCACTTTCCCAGCCAGAGCAGCTTCTTTGGATCTGGATCCTGACGCAAATGATCGTCTTCGCTTTCCCGAACCAACGCGACGAACGCTATCTCCTGCCTGCCATGCCAGCCCTGGCCGTGCTGCTCGCGATTTCGTGGAGCAAGCTCCCGCGTTGGACATTCACTTTGAGCCTTTCCGCGGTTGCGTTGATCGCGTGCGTGTTTCCCGTCGGCGCAGCAGTGCTCACGGGCGAACTGCAATCCGGCCAAATCTATCCGTGGTGGTCGTGGGTCGTGTTCGCTGCCGTTATTGCGTTCACCGTGGCCGGGTTGCGCCGCGACACGCTGGCGCGCGCATTCATCTGTCCGGCCATCCTGCTGCTTTATCTCGCCTACGCGGTTTTTCTGATCCCGTTCGACGGACCGCTCGGCGCTTTCGACGAAGCGGCGAAGGCCGCGGTGCGGGGCAAGAAAGTCGTCCTGCCTTCGGTTTACGGCGCCCACGACGAGGTTTACCGGTTCATTTTGCCCGGTTGCGATTTGGAGCGAGTCCACATCGAACCACCCGTGAAACTGGATGACATGCGGGGGTCGTATCCGCTTTTTATCCTGCCCGTGCCGGCCCGCGACCACAGCATAGAAAACGCCGCCGGACTGCGCGTTCTCGGAGCACGGCTTAATCTTGTCGATCGCTTCAAGGGCAACGAGACGCAGGACATGCTGCGCGGCAACATCACCGGACAACTTTTCAAGAAAGACCTGCTGATCGAAGTGACGACACCGGCAGACACCTCCTCCCCGTGACCGGGCCGGATGCACCGGCCCCGGTCCGCTGGCTCAGTTGGTGAGGATCGTGAAGTCGGCTTTGATTTTCCGAGCAACCGGATCATCGGTCACGAGCACTGTGGTTCCGGGGGCAATGATGTCGTAAACTTTGGAGGCGAAAACGGGATTCACGCGCACCCGACGTCCGAGATCGTTGGCATCGATACGCGGCCCTTTCTCGCTGCTCACGCGCATCCATTTGCGTCCGGGTCGGCCGGGAGCCCACCAACTCGGTTTCGAAGAAGCCCCGTCGAGCAGAGTGAAAACGTGCTGGCCGAGTTTTCCGCGGCCGGAAAAGTCCGCGGCGGCCCGACCGATGGGATTGCCGTTGCGGTAAACGTAAACGGCTTTGTCGGCGCTGCTCAGGACGAGGGTCACAGGCCCCGAAGGACTGCGCTCCGGCCGCCAATCAAAGTCCCCGCGGCCCAAGGGGCGCAGCATGGATGGATGAAAATCTTCCGGAGCGAGAATCACACCCGGATTGGACGCTAGGCGCGGATGCGGCGTGCGCCCGTCACCAATCACGACCGTTCCTCCTTGCGAAGTGACATCGAAGAGCAGTTTCGAAAAGTCGTAAGGCAGGCGGATGCAGCCATGGCTCGCCGGATAGCCGGGAAGATTGCCCGAATGCATGGCGACACCATTCCACGTCAGGCGCTGCATATTTGGCATGGGAGCGTTGTCGTAGGTCTTCGAGTAATGCGTGCGCTGTTTCTCGAGGATCGTGAAGACACCGCTCGGTGTTCCGTGCCCCTTGGCGCCGGTGCTGACGCTGGATCTCCCGATGAGAACACCGTTGCGGTAAACGTGCATCACCTGCTGGGGAATGGAGACGAGCGCGACCACGGGGCCGGCCGGCGAGAGCTGCGGCCTCCACCAATATTCGCCGGGCTTCAGGGACCCCGTCGGCTTTCCGGTCGGGATGCCCTGCGTGTGGAAGGAGGGTTTTTGCATCGCGTGAACGGGCACTGCGAGCAGACAAGACAGAAACAAAGCAGTTAGTGTTTTCATGGCGTGAGAAACGCACGAAATCATCCCGAACCCCTGCGATGCAGCAAGCCGAAACAAACGGCGCGGGCTTGATCGCCGAATGCAAGCCATCAGAATGCCCCGATGAGAAACCCCATCGCAAAGCAAATCATCCCCCGGATTGTGCTCGGGTTGTCTTGCCTGGCTTTGTCCGCCTGCGTTTTCGAGGCGCCCGTCTTCAAAGGCGGATGGCAGAAATTCGACGCAAACTTGGCCGGTGTTTGGACCACGACGAGCGGGGATGAAAAACCCGAAAATGCGATCGTCGTCCGGGACGGCCCGGACCGCGCCATCATCAACTATCCTGCGGGCGAGAAGGGCTGGTATTTCGGGGCGCGGACCGTGCGGCTCCGCGACAGACTTTTGATGCAACTGGAAATTCTGGCGCAACCGGACGGCAAACAACCGGGGAGCAAAGCGGAAACATTCACGCTGATCTGGCTCGAGACACAGCCCGATGGCGCGATGCAAGTGCGGGCTTTGGATAGCAGCGCGATCTCCAAGCAGAAGCTCACGGGCCAAGACCTGCGCAAGCTTCTCGCCGACCCCGATTTTGACTGGAACAAGGTTTTCGGCAGTCCGACCGTCTTCCGCAAAAAGTAATACCTCGCCTTCCGGGCCCCTTTACGCCGAGGGTGAATGACCATAGCGTGGCGAGATGCTCCGGTCGCGCGCGGGAAAATTCGCTTTCATTGCGCTGGTTTCGCTCCTTTTTGCCGCGGTAGCCCTGCCCCTGGCGGGCCGCCACCTGATACTTCCCGCGCTCGCGGACTGGGTAGCCGGCAAAGAGTTCCATCGCATCCTCTCCGGGGCTGTCTCCTCCGCACTCAAAGTCGATGGAAAGTTCGGCAAACTGCAACTGGAGGAAGGTTTTTCCGTCCGAACGGACGGATTCACCAGCACCGGATGGCCCGGACAAGCCATAGGCGCCCTTGACACGGGACCGGCCACAGGCCGCTTCGATCCCCGGGGCATTCTCCGCGGGGCATGGCAGGTGGATCTGATCAGCGTCGCCAACGCAAAGTTCGTGCTGCGCACACCCGATGACGCATTGAAGGCCCTAGATCCGCAGCCCGGCCCGAAGCCTTGGTATGCGGCATTGATGCCATCACAGTTTCATTGCGGATGGATCGAGTGTCCCGACATGAAAATCGAGCTTCCGGTCGGGCAAACAAGGATCACCGGAGAGCGGATTCACGTGGGCGCCACGATGATCGGAAAAAATTTCAAATACTTCGGCAAAAACGGCGCGTTGCGTTATCCCGGATTTCCCGACTTGGACGTGGACAGCCTCGAAGTTTATGTCACGCGGGAAGCGATCGAAGTCGGATACCTTTATCTGCGGGTTCCCGGGAGTGCACGAAGCAACATCCGGCTTTCCGGACGTCTCGGGCAGCATGCGGACAAAAGCATAGCGGCGCAGGCGGACATCACTGATCTCAACATCGGCATGCTGCTCCCGACGGAGATCTCCGAGGTCATGTCGGGACGACTCTCGGGAAAACTCTCCTATGACACGGACACAACAGGAGGCAACACGCACAGCACGGGAAAGCTTTCGGTCACCGGAGCAAAATTGCACGACTGGTCCTACCTCGACAATCTGGCCGAACGCGCGGACGATCCGGCGCTGCGGCATTTCGAGTTCGACAACGTGTCACTGGACTACGAACTGGCCGACGGAATCGCGGCGGTGAAAAACCTTCTGGTCCGGGGGGCCAACGGTTTCGCCCTGCATGGCCGCGCAACCTGGAACATCGCCACGCGCGATGCCACGGCCTCGGTCGCCGTTTCGCGCATTCCCTTGTCCGCCTATCTTCCCTCATCCTTGGCCGGCGGAGTTAACGGCGAACTGTCCGCGCAGGCCGACTGGGCATGGCACGGCACCAAACTCGGCCACGGCCGTGGAGGCGGCACGGTATCGGTGGACGGCGGACAACTGGACGGATTCGCCTTCCAGAAATTTCTCGCACGTTTTCTCAAGGACGAAACGTATCTCGACCTCGATTTGACTAAAGCGCAATGCGCGTGGAAGCAGGACCGAGAAGGCCTGTGCATTGAAAAATTGGACGTGCTTTCTGCCGGACGCGCCGGATTGCGCGGTTCCGTGCGGGTTACAACCGACGGTCGCTTGAGCGGCGCGCTGTTGGTCGGGCTGCCGGTCGAGTCCTTGGCATGGTTGCCGGACGCCACCTCCACCGTCTTTTCCAAACAGGAAGACGGCCTCTACTGGTGCTCCGTCGCGATCACCGGCACCGAAGAGAAGCCGGTCACAGACTTTACCGCCCAAGTGCTGCGGCAACTTGAAAAACATCCTGCCGCCATGGCCGAGCTCGCCGTGCGCGGACTTAGCTGGTGGCTTGGGGACGTGTTCGAGACGAGGGCTGCAAGAGAGCCGGATAGGAAGAGAAATCCGCGAGAACGCATTCAGTGACAGCAAGACTTGCCGCCAAAATACTTTACCCTGCTTGCCGCGCCTGGCATGGCTGCCATCTGGCAAGCTTTGCACCCTTGGGAAGAAGCACAACCGAAAGTCGAAGCCGGGCACTGGGTTCTGGTCGATGCGCGCGACGAGGGGCCGGTTCGAGACACAGCACATTCCCGATGCGGTTCCGTCGCTAGCGAATGCGTATCCGGAAATGCTGCAGTTCTTTGCCGAGGATCATGGAACGGAAAAGGCCGTCGTGGTTTAAAGCGGCGCGCATCGCACGGGTGCCGCAGTCCGCGACCCGTGGCAGACGGTCTTTGCAATCAAGGTTCAAGAGCGCGGCTGTCATGGCCTCGATTCAGGCGCATCAATACGACGCAAGCGGGCGCTAGACCCAGGATGACGCCCGCCCCGAGAGCACCGGCATGGATGCCAAAATACACCAGCGCCCCAAGAGCAACAGCTCCGCCGAGCACACCCGCCAACCAAGCCAAGGGCATGACAAAGGCGCAAAACGCGTTTCTTTCCTCGCGTCGCGCGATGCGCTTGGGGCGGTGATGGAAACGGGAAGTTCTCATGAAACGACACGCAAGCTGTCTGCCGCGCGCTCCGTTGTCGTGCTGGAGGCGCAGCTCGCAGCATTGAGCAGACCGGAAAGCAGCAACCCCCTCACCTTCTCGTCGCGCAGGGCCTGCGCCCCGATGCGGTCGAGAATGCGCGAATCGACGGGGCCGGCGGTGCATGAAGAAGGCAAGCGCCGCCAACTCGCCGAAGCCACTTCGCGCTGACCGGACAAACCGAGCAGCGCCGCACGCAAAATCCCCGCATTCCCGGCTGCCGAGACACCGTTGCGGAGGAACACCGCACGATAAGCACCCTTGGGCATGACGATATGCACAGGATCATCCTTGCCGCCCTTGAGATGGTAGGTCTCGAGGTCGCGGCGAACTTTGCCCGCCTCGATCCGGACAATCGGGTCGGATGAGGCGTTGAAACTGGCCGGACGACCGAAGACCTTGGTCGCCACTTCGTAGCCACCGGTTCTACCGCCCTCGAGGCTGCGTTCGACAACAAAAGCGAGAAACTTCCGGTTGCGCGCGGACGAACGAAAATCGGGACTGTCCAACACCCGCTGGAGTTGGGCACGAACTTCACGAGGCGTGGGAGCATCACTCGGCACATTGCCGTGATGAGCGGCACTTTTCGGAACAGTTTGTGCGACAAAAGAAGATCGTTCGGGTTTCAGCATAAGCGCGGATCATCGGCTGCGCAGCCGACCCGGACTATGCACATTTAGCAGAAAATGATGCGGCCGCACGAAGCTCCCGCGGCAGCCGAAGCATGGCTTTCCATGGCGGGACGAAACGCTAAAGTTCCCGGTCCATGGCAACACCATCCTCACACCAGCGGATTCTGCGTGTGGTCGCACTTCTCGTCGCACCTCTGCTGACCGTTGGATGCTCTGTCGTCGGGGTCAAAGTGCGGAAATCTTCCGCCGCGCACACGGAGACGCGCCAATTGATCCAAGCCAACGGGGAAAATCGGGCCGCCCTGCTCCTAAAACAAGCAACGCAACCCGGAGTTGGTGCTTCGGACCAGCTCTCCGCGCTGCTCGAGGCGGTGCACCTCACACGCAGCGCCGCCCCAGGAAGCGAGGAGCACAAACTCAACCGCGCAGCCAGCGAGGAGATTGTCCGCATTATGAAAGCGGAGAATTTCGCGCCCGCACGCCTCCCGGACGGGCGAGCGCTGACAGTCGCCGGCGATTCCCCGACAACGCTCGACCCGCGGGTTCCGGACGAACTGCTCGCGGCTTCATCAATACAGATCAAAAAGCTCCGCGTGCGCACGGTGCAGGATGGCGCAGGCGTCCCGTGCGTGGCACGATTCGCGCCAAAATCGTCTGCGCTGCGCGGACAGCCGGGCATCACGCCGCTGGCCGGTGTTTGCGAGCCCGTCACGGCCTTGGTGCGCTTCGACGGCGGCAATCCGCAGTTGGTGTTTTACCGCACGCGGGAGGACGACGAAGTCCTGATCGAAGGAAGAAAAGTCAAACTCGCCGCGGATTTTTCCGCGCCCCTCGCCTACATGGTGTCGAAGGGCCGCAACCGCATCATGGCCGTCCGCGAGATGTTCCGCTCCGACATCAACATGGGCCAAGCGGGGCTTTACCAATTCTCGGTCTATGACCCCGGCAAGATCCCGGTCGTCTTTGTGCACGGCCTGATGTCGCGGCCCGAGACATGGGTTCCCGCCGTGAACGAATTGTTGGCCGATAAAGAAATCCGCGAGCGCTACCAGTTCTGGTTTTTCCTCTACCCCACGGGGCTTCCGGTCTGGGCATCGGCCGCCAAGCTGCGCAGCGAACTCGACCGCTACCGCGTCGTGCTCGATCCGCAGCGCGTGAACCGGAACTTCGACCGCACGGTGCTTGCGGGCCACAGCATGGGCGGCCTGATCTCCGGCCTGCAGATCCGCACCGGGGGAAAGCACCTCTGGCGGCAATTCCTCAAGACGCCCCCGGAGCAAATGAACGTCTCGCCGAGGCTGAAAGAGCACATCATCCGCATTGTGGAATTCCATCCGCGACCCGAGGTCGCGCGCGTGGTCTTTTTCGCCACACCTCACCGCGGCAGCGAACTCGCAGTGAATCCGTTCGCCGAATTCTTCGCACGGCTCGTGCGCCTGCCTTTCGGTTTTCTTCGCAAAGACATGATGGATCTCCAGAAATTCCTCCACGACGACGTTCGCGAGCTTTTCGTGGCGCCGGCGAACAGCCTCGTTTTTCTGCGCGCCCGATCTCCCCTGCTCGCCGCAATCATGAAACTCCCGATGAGGGGAAGCACTCCCTACCACTCGGTCATTGGAGACCGCGGACGCGGTGACACGCCGGACAGCTCCGACGGTGTCGTGCCTTACTGGAGTTCCCATCTCGAGGGCGCGGCATCGGAAAAGATCGTTCCGTCCGGCCACGGAACGAATGAAAATCCCGAAGGCGTGCAGGAATTCCGGCGCATTTTGCGCCTGCACTTGAAGCGTTCTTAGCTCGCGAACGGCACGGCCACCGTGCAGCGGGTTTGGCGGCGCAGTGTTTCCGACGGCGTTTCGCCGAACATCTTCCGGTATCGGACGGCGAAGCGTCCGAGTTCGCTGAAACCGAGTTCGGTGGCGATATCCGTCACCCGGCTCCTTTCCGGATCCTCGCGCAAAAGGGCGGTGCGTGCGCGGTTCAATCGGCGCCGCATGAAAAACGCGTGCGGAGTCACGCCGGCCACCACTTTGAAGGCATTCTCCAAGGAACTGGGGCTCACCCGGAGCTGGCTGCACAGCTGGGCGATACGCACAGGTCCGCGCTGCGAGTCCACCAAATCCGTCGCGCGCCGCACCAGCACCGCGGCAGGCGGGCGTCCGGGGGGCATCTCCCTCACGTCGAGAATGGACAAAGCCTCCGCGTAAACCCAGTCCTCGAAATCCGCTGCATCCATGCGCAAATTTCCTTCGGCTGCGGCCCGCAAACGCTCGCGCAGGCTGCGTCCCAAGGCGGCGACGGCTTGCGGACGCGCCACCAGCGGCATGGTCGGGCGACCGGGACAAAGCGCGCGCTGCACTTCAAACGGCAGGCCGGCCTCGTCGGCCAACGCGCGAATCCGCGCGTGGTCGAGCAGCACGACGAACTGCTTGAGTCCGGCCGGGGCGTGGACATCCATTTCTTTGCCGGTCATCGCCGATGCAAGACGGCAGCGGTCCATCTCCTCGCCGGAAAATTTTATACTCGGACCCTGGTCGGGGATGGCGAAGCCGAAGCGTCCATGCAGCAACTCGCCGCATTGCGCGGCCGTCGTATCCGCCGCGGAAGTCAACAGGACGGACGCGGCACCCACGGCCCTTGCATCGTGGCGCGACTCGGACGCGAAGGACGCGATCGTTGATTTTGTGGCGAATGTGACCCGCGAAGACTCGCCGCATTTCGTCCCGCCCTCCGAACGTATCGCGGTTTTCGACAACGACGGCACGCTTTGGCCGGAGAACCCGATGCCGTTCCAACTCGCCTTCACCATGGACGAATTGAAGCGCCGGCTACCGGACGAACCCTCATGGAACGACGATCCCGCCGTGCAGTCTGCACTCGGGGGCAACTTGGCCGCCTTGCTGGCCGACCACTACAAAGGTCTCTTCCGCCTCATACAATTGACAGGATCGGGCATGACTACCGTCGAATTCGCCGACCGTGTGCGCGCGTGGTTCGCAACCGCCGAACACCCGCGCTTCAAACGCCCCTACGACCAACTGGCCTACCAACCGATGGTGGAATTGCTCGCCTATCTGCGCGCGCACGGCTTCAAGACCTTCCTGGTCTCCGGCGGCGGGGCGGATTTCATGCGCGTTTTCAGCGAACGCGTTTACGGCGTGCCGCCGGAACAAGTCGTCGGGTCGAACGCACGCACGGTTTACGAGCTGCGTGAAAACGGCCCGGTGCTGGTCAAAACGCCGGATGCGCTTTTCGTCGATGACAAAGCCGGCAAGCCGGTCGGCATTCATCAGTTTATCGGCCGTCGCCCGATCGCGTGCTTCGGCAACAGCGACGGCGACAAGGAAATGCTCGAATACACCACGATCAACAACCCGCGCCCGTCGCTCGGGCTGATCGTCCATCACACTGACGCCGAGCGCGAATACGCCTACGACAAGGACGCCAAAAGCTCCGGAAAACTCGTGGCCGCCCTCGCCGATGCGCCCAAGCGCGGTTGGATAGTGGTGGACATGGCGAAAGACTGGGTTGAGATTTTTACCCCTTGAAGCTTTTCGTTCTCTTTTTCTGCGCCCTGTGCGTCGCGGCGTGCGGACCACGACCTCCGGCCGGCATGGTTCTCATACCCGGGGGTGAGTTCACCATGGGCACGAACTCCGAGCGCTCCTTCCCCAACGAGCGACCCGCCCACCGCGTGACTGTTGCGCCGTTCTTCCTCGACGCGCATCCGGTCACAAACGCCGAATTCGCGAAGTTCATCGAAGCCACCGGATACAAAACAGTGGCCGAGCGTCCCATCGACTGGGAGGAGATGAAAAAACAAGTCCCGCCCGGCACACCCAAGCCGCCGGATGAAATTCTCGTGCCCGGTTCGCTTGTTTTCCATCCGACCAAAGGTCCCGTGGATCTCCGCGACATGTCGCAATGGTGGGTATGGACACCCGGCGCTTCCTGGCGCCACCCCGAAGGTCCCGAAAGCAACATCGAAGGACGCGAGAATTACCCTGTTGTGCAGATCGCTTTCGAAGACGCTCAGGCCTACGCAAAATGGGCGGGAAAACGCCTTCCCACGGAGGCCGAGTGGGAGTTCGCCGCGCGCGGAGGCCTCGACAAAAAGCGCTACGCCTGGGGCGACGAGGAACAGCCGGACGGCAAATACATGGTCAACCGCTGGACCGGCGAGTTTCCCTATCACAATGACGGCAAGGACGGCTTCGTCGGCGCTTCGCCTGTCGGTTCATTCCCGCCCAATGGCTACGGTCTTTATGACATGACCGGCAACGTCTGGAACTGGTGCAGCGACATTTACCGCGCGGACACCTACGCAGCACGAGCCGGCGACACCAAAGCCTGCTGTGATCCGCACGGACCCCTCACGGCCGAAGGTGAAGCCATGATGCCCGGGGATCCGTCGCCCCCGTTGGTTCCCGGTGCCGAGCGCCGCGTCACCAAAGGCGGCTCGTTCCTTTGTCACCCCTCCTACTGCGAGAGCTACCGTCCCTCCGCACGTCGCGGAACGCCGCCCGACACCGGCACAAGCCATGTCGGTTTCCGCTGCGCCATGGACGCAACGGATTCAGCACCTCAAGCGAAAACAACGGGCCTTTGAGGGCTCGCGCCGCGGGCACGCGCCACCCACGCTTACGCGCCCTGTTGGATCAACTCGATCTCGTAGCCTTCCGGCGCGTCGATAAAAGCGAAGACCGACCCGCTGGAAGACTTCGTCGGGCCATCCGAAAGCGGATAACCCTTGGAGGCCGAATGCTTGGCAAAGGCCTCGAGATCATCGACCTCGAAGGCAAGGTGCGTGAGATCGGGCCCGATAATCACCGGTCCGCTGCCCGGATAGCAGCAAATCTCGATCAGCTCCTCGCTTTGTGGCGCCTTGAGGAAGACCAATTCCGATCCCCGCGGCGATTTGTGTCGGCGAACCTCCTGCAAACCGAGCACGTCCTTGTAAAAATTCACCGTCTTTTCGAGATCGGCGACACGGTAGCGGGTATGAAGGAGTTTTGTGACCATGGGCAATAACTATCACACGGCCGCATCCGCTGTCTCCCCGTTTCGCGGAACGCCGCGCGCGCACAGCTCCCACGCATGCACCTGATCGAGGATCACCTGCGCCAGCCCCGCGTCCGTGCCGATCGCCCGCGAGTAATACAAACGCCGTCCATCGATGGGGTGCGGGTTCTTGCCCTCGCGCTCCGCGGCCGTCCCGGCACCAGCGATACCGAGAAGTCGCGGAATGTCTTCATCGCTGTGCAATCCGTCGGCGATGAAAAACGGGACCGCAATCACATCGCGGCAAGCCGTGATCTTCCGCCAGTCCTCGATCTTCGGCGGCGTCTCCATGAACGCGCCGTGGACCTCGGCGAAAATTCCGCGTGCGCGCATCGCTGCCACCTGCGCCTCGACGGCCTCGGAGCTGCGCGCATCCAGCGGCGTGCCATGACCGAGAACGAGCATGGCCGCCCGCGAACAATCAACGCCGGGGGCGGCCTCCCTCGCACGATGCAGCAACACTTCCGTCATGCGCGGGTGCCCGCCGACCGGGAGGCACAGGCGGATAACCTGGCCGTTGTCACGCACTGTCACCGGCCCCGCGAGTCCGAGTTCCTTGGGAATGACCTTGCGCACGAAGTATCCCTCCACCGTGAAGTTCGGCACGATGAACACTTCCGGCTTGGTCAGGGAATCGAGCGCCTCCCGAAGTCCGGGCTCTTCCTTCCAGAACCCGCAGGCCACTTCACCGAACAGGCCCGAGGAACGCAAACGTTCGGCCAGCTCGCGCGTGGGCCGGCTCGAAGAAGGATTCACGCTGGACCCATGGGCGAGGATGAGCAGCGCGCTGTATGGCTTTGGCGGAAACGGGCTTTCCACAGAGCGCAATAAAGCCCTGCGGCCGCGCACACTTCAACCATCAAAAGCCGGGGGCCGTCAGCATGCGACCGCACCGGCCTCCATCGCCTCCGGCACCTCGTTGAGCTTTCCGGTGCGCACGTCATAAATGTAGCCGTAGATCGGAATGGTTTTCGGAACCAGCGGGTGATTGCGGATCGTCTTCACGTCATCGATCACCGCCTGGAACTCGTCCGAAATCGTCAGCCAATCGATTCGCGCACCCTCGGGAGATCCGGGGCCCTGCCCCACATCACGCCAGCAACCGTTCTCGTCCTTCACCGCCGTGTCCAAACTGCTGGCCAACAAGCCGGCCATCACCTCGTTGGTGAATGTGACCATTCCGCAGTTGGTATGGTGCACCACGAAAAATTCGTTGGTCCCGAGAAGCTTGTGGGAGATGACAAGAGAACGTATTGCGTCGTCACTCGCACGGCCGCCGGCGTTGCGGATGACATGCGCGTCGCCCTCCTCGAGGCCGAAAAGCTTCGAAGCATGAATACGCGCATCCATGCACGTGAGGATGGCGAATTTGCGCGCGGGCGGGATTGGCAGGTTGGCCAGCTTTCCGCCGAACTTCGCCGCATATCGCTCGTTCGCTGCCTCAACCTCAAGGACGTTCTGTGACTTGCTCATGGACCGCACTGGCGCGGCATTAAAACCCCGCACGGGGAGCATGACGAGCCTTCATCTCCGCATTGACCCCGGCGCTAAATCCTTGTGCAATCCGCCCCGCTGAACATGGACTGGGGGCTCGCCATAACCAATGTGCTCAATCCCGCAGCGCTCTTTTTCGCGCTCGGGCTGGCGGCGGTTTTGCTCAAGACGGATCTGGAGATCCCCGCTCCGCTCCCGAAACTTTTTTCGCTCTATCTGATCATCGCCATCGGCTACACCGGCGGCACCAAACTCGCCGCCTCCGGGCTGAACGCCACGGTGCTGCTCTACATCCTCGCGGCAATGCTCATGGCCGTGCTGGTGCCGGTCGGCGTGTTTTTTGTCCTGAGGAAATTCCTGTCTGTATACGACGCGGCAGCCATGGCCGCCACCTACGGGTCGATCAGCATCGTCACTTTCATCGTCGGCACCGAGTTCCTTGCGCGCAACGAACAGGCCTTCGGCGGCTACATGGTCGCGATCATGTCGCTCATGGAATCGCCTGCCATCATCGCCGGTATTTTCCTCGTGCGCATGTTCGCGCCGCGCCGCGTGCTCGCGGCGCCGAAGACCACGGTGTCATCCCTTCTTCGTGAGTCGTTCCTCAACGCCTCGGTTTTTCTACTCCTCGGCAGCCTGCTTATCGGCTGGGTCACCGGGCCGGCGCATGGCAAATCGCTGGAGACATTCATGTCGGGACTTTTCAAAGGCATGGTCATCTTCTTCCTCCTCGACACCGGCATGCACGCCGGACGGCTCGTGGGGCTTTTCAAAAAAACCGGCGCGCCACTCGTTGTGTTCGGTCTGGTCGCGCCCGTGATCAATGCAACCCTCGGCATTCTCCTGGCCAAAGCTATCGGCATGGCGCCGGGCGACGCGCTGTTGTTCGCCATCCTCAGTGCCAGCGCCAGCTACATCGTCGCGCCCGCCGCCATGCGGCACGCCGTGCCGGAGTCCAACCCCGGCTTGGTGGAACTTCTCTCCCTGGGTGTCACTTTCCCCTTCAACATCACGCTCGGAATCCCGCTCTATTGGATGGCCATCCGCTGGATGTGGGGAATGACGTAGAAATCATGATCGCGGCCGGTGAGTCAGTCGCCTCCGCGTGACCGCGCACCCGAGTGCACCCACGATAACAGTCCGCCGATGGTGCAGTGCTCCTCAAGCGAGTGGCGCAGTCGTCCGCCGCGCTGTATGCGGTAGCGGTTGCGGCGGCCGACGCGCTCGATCTTGATCGCCCCGGCTTCTTCCAGGTCGGAGAGGATGCGCTGCACGGCGCGCTCGGTGATGCCGACGAACGAGGCGAGATCCCTCACCCTCAGTTCGGGATCGGTGTCCAGGGCCACAAGCACATGGCTGTGGTTGGTCAGATAAGTGAAGGCGTGCGGTTCAGGGGCCGTGATTTTTTTTGGATTTTTTTTCATCGAGGGGTTGACAGCCTATGGTGTCGTCCAATACATGCATTATATGTCATGTTTTTCATGACGTGATTCATAATACAACAAACAAGAAACCCGCACAACACCGCAACAAACCATGGACGTTCTCAATTCCCTGATGATGAGTCTGCTCACCCCGATGGTCCTCGCCTTCATTCTGGGCGTGATCGCCAGCCTGGTGAAGAGCGACCTGAAAATCCCGCCGGAGATATACACGGCGATGACCATTTACCTGCTTTTCGCCATCGGGCTGAAGGGCGGAGCCAACCTCGACGGGGTCACTTTCGCCGAATTCTGGAAGCCCCTCACCGCGGCCATCTTCCTCAGCCTCGCCATCCCGGTCTGGTGCTACTTCCTCATGAAGACCTTCGGGCGGCTTGATGCGGTAAACTCGGCCGCCCTCGCCGCGCACTACGGGTCGGTGTCCGCCGTGACGTTCGGTGAATCCCTCGCCTTCCTGCAATTCGCCAAAATCCCCTACGAGCCCTACGTAGCTGCGCTCCTCGCCGTGATGGAAGTTCCGGCCATCATTCTCGCCATCTTCCTCGTCGGCAAAACCACCATTGCGGCCGGCGGCGGGGATATGAAAAAAGTCCTGCACGAACTGCTGACCAGCAAGTCGATCGTCCTGCTCATGGGCGGCATGGCTATCGGTCTGCTCGCCGGCAAAAAGGGCGCCGAGCAGGTCGCACCGCTCTTCAGCGATCCGTTCCGCGGTGTGCTAACCCTTTTTCTGCTGGAGATCGGACTCGTCACCGGTCGTCGGCTTGGCGATCTGCGGCACGCCGGCTGGCGCCTTGTCGCCTTCGGCATCGTCATGCCCTTCCTGCACGGCATTCTCGGTGTGACGCTCGGCTATCTCTGCGGCATGAGCGTGGGGGGTTCTACCGTCCTCGGCACGCTGGCCGCGAGCGCGAGCTACATAGCGGCGCCCGCCGCCGTTCGCGTGGCCCTGCCCGCTGCGAGCCCGGCCATTTACCTTACTTCGTCGTTGGCGGTGACTTTCCCCTTCAATGTCGTCGTCGGCATCCCGCTCTACTTTTCCTACGCCCGCTGGCTCGTCCCCGCATGAGTCCGCCGCGCAGGTTCAACCCGCAACCACACACACCATGAACAAACAACACATCATCGCAACCGTAGCGGCCTGCGCCGCGATCCACAACGCGATTGCTTTGCCCGAAGGCAAACCGCCATCCACACCCGACGAAGCATTGGCCGAACTCCGCGCCGGGAACGAAAGATTCCAAAACGGCGTGGCCGAGCGGCGCGATCTTCTCGAAGAGGCCAAGGACACCAGCGGCGGACAAAAACCCTTCGCCGCCATCGTCAGTTGCATCGATTCGCGCACTTCGACCGAATTGATCTTCGACCAAGGCATCGGCGATGTCTTCAACGCGCGCCTCGCCGGCAATGTGGTCGATGAGGACGTGCTCGGAAGCCTCGAGTTCGCCACCAAAGTGGCCGGCGCCAAGCTGGTCGCTGTCATCGGACACAGCGGCTGTGGCGCCGTGGTCGGAGCGATCGACAAAGTCGAACTCGGCAACCTCACCGGTCTCCTCGACCGCATCGAGCCCGCCGTGGCCCGGGCAGCCAAAGAACAGAAGGGTGATGACACCGCGAAAAACCCCGAGTTCGTCAACGCCTGCATCGAGGAGAACGTCCGCTGGCAGGTCAAACAGCTCACGGAGAAGAGCCCGATCCTGAAAGAATTGGCGGACAAGGGACAAATCCGCATCGTTGGCGGAGTGCACGATCTCGCTTCGGGGAAAGTGCAATTCCTCGCCGATGCCGACTGATCCAAAACAAATCTCACGCCAAGACGCGCCTTACGCGGGCGCGTCTTTTGCCTTGTTGACAAAGCATGGCAAGGAGCGAGCCATCACCCCGCGATTCGCCGCAGCGCTCGGTGCGACGATCGCCGTGACCGATGCGTTCGATACCGACACGCTGGGAACTTTCACCCGCGAAATCCCGCGCTTCGGCAATCAGCTCGATGCCGCGCGCAAAAAAGCCGAATTGGCCATTAAACTTACCGGGTGTCCGCTCGGTTTGGGCAGCGAAGGATCGTTCATTCCGGGTCCGTTCGGACTCGGCTCGCTCAATCTCGAAGTAATCACGCTCGTCGATCGCCATCGTAATCTCGTCATCACTGGCGCTGTTCGCCAACCCGGCCATCATGCCTCGGGCACGTTCGAAACTTGGGACGCCCTCGCCGCTTTCGCCGGAAAAGCCAAGTTTCCCACGCACGCGCTGGTCCTTCGTCCCGATGACGAAAACCATCCGCACATCCGCAAAGGCCTCACCGACCATGGTGCGTTGCGCGCGGCTTATGACGAATGCCTCGCGCTGGCCAAAGCCGGCGCCGTTTTTGCCGAGAGCGATCTACGCGCGCATCTCAATCCGACGCGCACGGAAAACATCGGCGCGGCGTGCGATGACCTCATCGCCCGCATGATGCGAGCGTGCCCCGCCTGCGACGCCCCGGGGTTCGGCTTGGCACGCTTGGAATCCGGCCTCCCCTGCTCATGGTGCGGCGAGCCGACCAATGATTGGAAAGCCGAGGAGTTCCACTGCGTGGCTTGCCCGCACATCGAATCCAAGCCGCGCACCGACCGACACAAAGCGGACCCGGGCTTCTGTCCGCACTGTAATCCGTAGGCAGCCGGAGAAAACGGTTCTCGGCCCAACGACAGCCACTTAAGCAATGCGCCGCTTGCGCCAGCGGGCGAAAGCCACACCGCCGGCAAGGAGCGCCGCCGCGGCCCAAGTGCCGGGTTCGGGCACGGGAGCGCTTGGCGTGTAGAGCAAGGCGAGACCCCCGGTCACATTGGTCACGCTGAAGGTGCCGCCGAATGTGTTTTGGAACCCGCCCGTGTTCACCGTGAATAGATCGGGCGAGAAGGTCGTGCCGAGCAGGCTGCCCGTATAGCTGATGAAGCGGTTGGTAAAGCTGTTGGCCGCGTTCCAATTGGTGGACAGTCCCGGCGTGTTCGTGTTCTGCAGCGACACCAGGTTGATGGTGAACTTGTTGTTGGTCGTGTTGCTCAGGGTGAGATTTCCGTTCACCGCCAGGAGGTCCCATCCCGTTCCCCCCGCTCCCAGCCAATCGAAGACTTCCAGCTCGAAGGCCGCGCCGCCGTCGAGGATCGCATTGGTCGCGGTGAGCAGACCGACCGAATTGCCCGGGGCCAGGGTGCTGCCCGAGCCGAGAATCAGACCGCCGATGGAACCGCCGCCGCCGAGCCTCGCGCCGCTTTGCACCGTCACCGTTGTGTTGTTGGCCGCGCCGTTGACGGTGAGTTGACCGCCCGAAACCGTGGTCGCGCCGTTGTAGGTGTTCGTGCCGGTGAGCGTCAGCGTGCCAGCCGCACTCTTGATCAACGAACCGGCGCCGGAGAGGACGCCGCTGTAGGCCGTGGAGTTGCCGTTGCCGCCGACGGAAATGCTGTTTGCGCCGAGGTCGAGGTTGCGACTGCCCTGCAATCCTCCGAGGTTGTAGGTGTTTGTTCCCGCCACAGTGAATGCGACGACGCCGGTGTCGCCGGTGGCGAGGTCGAGCGTGGCGTTTTGCAGGGCATTGACGTGACCCAGTTGCAACTGGGTGGGAACGCTGCCCGACGACCCGTTGATCCGCACGGTGCCGGTGTTCGAACCGGCGGCCGAGAGCACGTAGGTGGGAGCAGCCCAACCGCCGGTGGAACCGGACTGCGTGAAGATGACGTTGCCGCTGCCTGACAGTCCTCCGGAAAGCGTGATGGTGTCTTCGTATTGCGCGCTGATCGTGCTCGCGCCGGAGGCGAGCGTGACCAGACCGGAGAACGTGTTGGCGCCGTCTTCCGTGTAGAGAGTGCCGCCGGAGAGCGAGATGGCATTGCTGATCGTGTGGGACCCGGACGCGCTCAAATGCCAGGTCAGTTGGCCACCTGATCCGACGGTGATGGAACCACTGCCGAGTGCGGAGGCGCTGCCGCCCGCGGCGCCGCCCGCCGAGACCACGAGCGTGCCGTTGGCCACGGTGGTGCCACCGGCATAGGTATTCGTGCCGGTGATCACCAGGGTGCCGGCCTCGACGCCCACGGTCGCGTTGCCGGTGATGCGGTTCGCCCCGAAGACGAGCGTGCCGGCGCCGGTCTTGGTCAGGTTCTGGTTGACGTTGCCGTCAGCCGGATTCCACGTGAACGTCGTGCCGGCTTGGGCGATGTCGATGGCCGCGCGGGTGATGCCGGTGTTGTCGATCCACAGGGTGCGCGTGTTGGTCGCCGTGCCGCCGGTGTAGCGCATGGTGCCCGAGTCGCCCGAGGAGGCGTTGAACTCGAAGTGCGCGGTGCCGATCTGGTTGAGGTTGCCGAATTCGAGCGTCCCGCCCTCGAGTGCGGTCCAGCCCGAGGAGGTGGTAGAGTTGGAAAGCACGACCGTGCCGCCGTAAGTCGTCGCGCCGTCGGGCCGGTTGACCAAGAGGTTGCTGTTGAAATTGCGCGTGCCGGAGACGACCACCGTGCCGCCGGTCGCGGCAGCCAGGTCGATGTCGCCGCTTCCCACGAAATCGCCCGAGAACGTGACCGTGCCGTTGGTGTTCAGGCCGCCGACCGTCCGGCGTCCGGACGATCCGCTGCGGAATTCCACCTGGCGACCAAAGGTCGAACCGGCCGTGTCGAGAAAGAGGGAGGCGTCGGCCGAGCCGGATGTGGCGCCGAGAAGCGGACGCCCGCCCGTCATCGAGCCCGAGCCGCTGAATTGCAGGACGCCATTTTCCACGAAGACCGACGCGTCATTACCCGAGCCGAAGGTCAGTGAGCCGGTGACCAAGGCACGCTTGTTTTCCTGGATATACATGTCGGGATCCTGGCCGCTGGCTCCCTTGTTCACGTTTCCCGCGAAAGTCACGGTGCGGCGCGTCGTGTCGGTGCCGGTCACTGTGAGATTGCGAACCGTGCTGCTTGAGGCGTCGATGAACAGGTCCGACGCCGTGATGACCAAGTCGCCGGCATTGAGGTTGATGCGGCTGTTGTTGTCGTTGCGAAAAGAAAACGCACCGACGCCGATCGTCTGCGTGTTTGCGCTGTTTTGGATGATCTGCTGCTCTTGGGATCCGAGGTATGGCCGGAAGCCGAAGTTATCGCCCGAAAGGGTGAACGATGCGGCACCGCTGGCGAACTGGAGCTGGCCCATGCCCAGGCTCCAGTTGCCAAGATTGTTGTTCGCGTTGGTGCGCGTGGAGCCTGCGAAGACGAGCACATTGTTGCCCGTATCCCCGGATGGCGCAATGCCTCCGGACCAGTTGGCACCGGTGCCCCAATTGTTGTCCGAGCCGCCGCCTGTCCAAGTGTAGCTCGTCTGCGCAAAGGTGGCGCGGCCGGTCAAAACAAGCAGAACGCCGAGAAAAATGGTGGCGGCTTTGGACATTCCGGCAGGGTTGGGTCGAAGTGTTCTTAACTAAGTTACAGCCCCGACTCCCGCGGTCAAGACAAGCTCCCCTTATGCCCACGTCCCGAAGCTTCTGGACGTCTTCCAAAAGATAGGGAACGGCCGTCTCGCCTGTTTTCTTTCACACTGCACGGATGCCCCTCTGCCCCCCGTCCAAACCAAAAGTCTGCAAGCACGGAGCCGGTCGGCTTGTTTGTTGTTGATGTCGGCCGCGTAGAGCCAGAGGTTCATCGAACTCGGCACTGCAGAGGTGTTGGACGAGTTGGCGTTGCGGATCCAGACACTCACGGTGTTGAGCGTCATCAGCGCCGCGCCCGTGCTGAATGACTGCGCCAGCCAGATCGAACCTGCCGTGCTCTGCCAAGGCCCATCGTCATCGACGAGCGTAAATCAGGTCTGCCCGGCAAGGAAGGGATCCAAGCAAAACCAAGGCGACTGCGGCGAGGAGAGGGTGCATACGAGCCACAGAAATCAACACGATGGTAAGCTTCATGTTGTCAACCGCACCAGATGAACCCACCCCCACAGCGCTGCTAGCCTCTTGCACACCCGAAAAACAATCTCTCGGCGTTGGCCGAGGAAATCTTCTCCCGCGCCGTTGCGGATAGCGCCTCGAGCAAGGGCGTGAAGGACGCGATGGTTTGTCCGAGTTGGTCGAAATGCCCGACCATGTCCGATCCGAGCAGGAACCTGTCCGGAAATTCCTCGATGAGCGGGACCCATCCCTCGGCGACTCCTCCGCTTTCGGGCATCACCTCCTCCCGGCAGGCCCAGGAAATATCGACATGCAGTCGCGGATGGCGCCGCAAAACGTCCTCGAGCATCTCGTGGTAATTCTCGTGGAAGACGCGCCGCGAGATTCCGCAATGCGCCCACACCACCGTCAGCTCCGGATGGTTGGTCAGCGCCTCTTCCAACTCGTGCAGGTAGACATACTCGCCACGGCGCCCCACCGACGTGCTGTTGTGGTGCAGCAAGAGCGGAAACCCCCGCTGCGCGCAGAACTTGTAGACCGCATCCATCGCGGGATGGTTTGCCCGCGCGGTTTCGTCCTCGGTCATGTTCGTCAGGTCATCGTGCCGCAACAGCACCTCGCCTACCCCGCGCCACTCGGGCCATTCGGTCAGCACGCGCTCGACGTGTTTGATCCCGTGGAGATCGGTGGGATTGAACCCGCACAACAACGGCGCCAGCCGCGAGCGGTCCGCCGCCGGCAGTTTTTCCCAGGCTGCGCGAATGATCTGGTCCGTGTGGCTGTAGTAGTAACAGCGCGAATCGTCGTCCAAATAGTAATGCGGTTCGACCGGCTCGAAGGCGCTCCACTTCTTCACCACCGGCAATCCGAAGACCACCGCCCGTGCGATGCCCGCGGCATCCATGGCGCGCAGCAAACTCTCGAGGCCGTCGCCCTCCTGCAAAAAATCGACGCCGTGCACGTGCGCATCGACGAATCGGGAAACCGGCAAAGTCATTCCGCTTTCCTTTGGCATCGCCGGGTCACCGTGTAAAGACCCCACGCGCAAAACGCGGACACCGCCAGCGCGAGCAGCGTTCCTGGCGCGACCCCGATCGTCCCGTAAGTCGCGCGCACCACGAGCAGATAAGGAGCGATGGTCAACGCATTGGCCAACACGACCGGGCACAGCATCGCGCACGCCGTCTTCGGACCCGAGGACCACCCCACGATGGCCATCGTCGCCGCCGCCACTGCGGGAAAGGCTGCGGCCAAACCGCCCGCGAAATCGCCGCCCCAGTAGGAAACCAAAACCGTGGCCGATACCACGGCACCCCCGAGAAGTGCGCGCGCCGCCGTGATCCGACCGCCGGGCTGCCCCGGCGCACGAGCATCATCGCCCGACAGACTGCGTGTCATCGTCATTCCCACGCCAAACCCCGCCGCGAGCGTGAGCAAAGAACTGGCCAGGTCCCGCGGTGCGAACGCCCACCATGCCGCGGCGAGCAAAGCCCACGCCAGCAATCCTGCCGCCATGGCCACACCCCAGCCCGCGCGCGCCAGCCGTCCGCACACTCCGAGAAAAACGCAGTTCAATCCCAAAGCCGCCGGCGCGGCCGTTGCTCCCTGCACCGCGGCATCCGGCGAGAGCGTCAGCGCCATGAAGAGCAAAGAAATCACCGCGGTCGACGGCATCCCGGTGATCAGACCCGCCAACGTTGGATTGCCGCGCGAAGCCGCCGTCGAACAAACGGCGATCCAAGCTGCCCCAGCCACAAAGCCCGCCAACACATGCCACCAAATCAACGCCGACACAGTCCGCTCGTTAGCGCAACAACCGAAGCCGAGTCAACCGCCGGGCTGATAAAAATTGTCTGTTGTTCTCCGCATCGCGATCGGCGCCCCCTTTTCGTCTTCCAGAACCATCGTTCCATGATTATCCAACGCTGAGTGAAGCTGCCGAACGCGGAAGAGGCCCTGGTCGAGAATGCCAAACTTGTCGGCTACTTGCTCAATCCCGATCATCCGCATGGCGCGCACAAAGCGCGTTACCTGGGTCGCTTCGAGTTCACATTGGACGACTTAGACACAGCGCGCAGCGCGCTCTTGGAGCATGGTCGCTCCCACGAAGTGGCGCGCGTATCGCAGACAGGATACGGGCCCCGCTACGCAGTTGAGGGCCCTCTCAAAACGCCCGACGGACGAAATCCAAAAGTGCGAACTGTCTGGCAAATGGATAACGGCGAAGTTGCGCCGCGTCTGATCACTGCATATCCTTTAGAAGGGTGAATATCCACGAACACGATTGTGTGGTTTTGACCGCCGATCTCCCAGCCGAAGGCTTGGAGGCCGGTGATGTCGGCACCGTTGTGCATATTCATCGTGCGGGAGAGGCCTTCGAGGTTGAGTTCATCACCCTCTCAGGGGATACGCTCGCCATTGCCACGGTCATGGCCAATCAGTGCCGCCCCGTCAGCAAGCGCGATGTCTCGCACGTTCGCGAGCTGGTCGCCGCCTGACTCCGCGCTCATCGGCGCCCTGCAAGTTTCTTTCGGCGCTGACGCCTGTATACTGACGCTCTTGAACGGAACCATTGGCCATCGGCCAATTATGACCATAAATTTCCCGATTCGCCTTGTGTTCAGACCAAATAGGCCTGTAAACGGAAACATGGCGATTCTCGTATACCGAAACGATCAACAGGAAGGTCCTTACGAGTTGGACGAGATACGCGCAGCCTTGGCCGACGGGATCTTAGCGCCTGACCACCTGGGATGGCAGGAAGGCATGTCCGACTGGGTTCCTCTGAGCCAGATGTTGGATTCGGCCGAGCCACAAGCTGTGGCGGCAGTAAAATCAAAAGCTGAAGGAATCTCGCGCGCGATCGATCGGAAAGTCGAGCGACTCGACTTGGCACTGAACGCATTTCTCGGAGAGGAGCAGGATCCAGCGATCGTGGCGAAGATGGTCGCCAAAGCTAAGGACCTTTTAACGAGCGGTGAGCAAATCGAATACATCGCGGTTCAAAAGAAGCCTTTGGTAAACATCGCCCCGGACGGAATTCTCCTAACAAACAAGAGATTCATGATCGTTCGCCCGAAACTTTTTGGCATGACCTTCCAAGATTATATCTGGCGCGACATCGGTGACATCCACATGAGTGAGCAGATGCTCACCGCCACCGTGACTTGCACGGTTGCCGGAGGCACGCCACTTAAAATCGACAGCATTCCGAAAAAGCAGGCGCGGAAGATTTACGCGATCGCACAAGAAAAAGAGGAGCGCGTGAGAGAAGAACGCAGAATGCGTGACATGGAAGAGAAACGAGCGGCGGCCGGAGGAATCACTATCGCCGCTCCAAGCCAGCAACCGATCGCGGTGGCCGCAGCAGACGATCCGATGGCCGTCTTGGGCAAGCTCAAGAGCATGCTCGACGCCGGCTTGATCCAGCAGCAAGAATACGAGGCGAAGAAAGCTGAGATTCTCAGCCGAATGTAGTTTGTGGCTGCGATGCGCGTGAGTCGCGTCACCCTGTCACACTTTGCGCCATAGAGCGCGCCATTTGGGTCATCATGTCACACTTGGGAGGGCCTCGGTTTGGCGGAGGCTATTTTTGTAAGTCCCTTTTCACAAGCAACATGTCACTTGTCACACACCCTCTGGCACGGGACGTGCTTACAAGGGTATTTTAACCTTAAGTTTTTCCAAATTTTATGAGCAAAATCCTCGGAATCGACCTAGGCACGACCAATTCCTGCATGTCCACCATGGAAGGCGGGGAGCCTGTCGTGCTCGAAAACAGCGAAGGCGCGCGGACCACGCCGTCCGTCGTCGCATTCACCAAGAACGGCGAGCGCCTCGTCGGCCAAGCGGCCAAGCGCCAGGCCGTGACCAACCCGACGAACACCGTTTTCTCGGTCAAGCGCTTCATGGGGCGCAAATATGACGAGTTGAAGGACGAAGACAAACGCGTCCCCTACAAACTCGTCAAAGCAGCCAACGGCGACGCGCACATCGAACTCGACATCAACGGGCAGAAGAAATCGTTCAGCCCGCCGGAAATCAGCGCGATGATTTTGGCCAAGCTCAAATCCGACGCGGAAGCCAAGCTCGGCGAAAAGA
>VEQL01000031.1 GCA_018883245.1 Chthoniobacterales bacterium | reverse complement strand
CCAATGGCAACACGGTCTCTGTGACCGCGGCCCAGATCAATCTCGGCGCCGGCGGCTCGCTTACGAAAATCGGCTCAGGCATGCTTGCCGTCAACAACGACGCCGGCTTCTCCACGGGCACGTGGAATGTCAACGCCGGCTCCCTCAACACGGTCGGCTACTTCAACGGAGCCAATGTCAACGTCGCTGGCGGCACGCTGAACCTCAACCGCGTTGGCGGCAGCCACCTCGGCCTGAGCAGCACCCAAACGACCACGCTTTCATCCGGTGCCATCAGCAATACGGGCGATCTCTACCTCGGCTTCTCCCCGGGCGGAAACGGCACGCTTAATCAGAGCGGGGGCACTTTGGCCGTCTCGGGCTTCTTCCAGCTCGGCGGAAATGGTGGCGTGGGCACCTGGAACATCAGCGGGGGCACGCAGAACATTACCGGAACACTGGCCGTCAATGCCAACAGCACGATCAACATCAACAACGGCGGCACGCTTACCAAAGCCCCGACTTTTGTGGGTGGCGGCCTCGTCTCCCTCAATAGCGGCGGTGCTTTGACGCTCGCCGACAGCCTCACGATCGGTGCGGGCGGCACGCTCAAATTCAACGGCGGAACGGCCTCCATCGGCGGTGGGACCAACTACCTCTTCAACAGCGGCACGGTGGACGTGAATGGCCAGACAGTGGCTGCCGGATCCTACGAGGCCGCCCAGATGGCCAGCACCGGTAGCAAATTGGCAAACTCCAGCTCGAACGCCGCCACCATCATCGGCACCGGCAACAAGAACACGGTGTGGATTGCTGCCGCCGGCGCGGTCATTGAAACCGTGGGTGACCTAACCATCAACTCGGTCGTCACCGACGGCGGAACGGCCAATGGTTTCACCAAGACCGGGGCCGGCAAGCTCACGCTGGCCAATAGCGGCAATACTCTCGGCGACACGACCGACATCAGCGAGGGCACCTTGATGCTCACAGGCAATCTTGGCGGTGGCGCCTTGCTCAATATCGGAGCCAACGGAGCCATCGGCGGTAGGGGCATCCTAACGGGCAGCCTCAACCTTGATGAGGGAGCTGACTTCGTCTTCGACCTCAACGGGCCTCTCATGGTCAATGAAGGCAATGTCAGCTTCGGCGGTCTGAGCATGGCGAACATCATCGGCCTCGACAGTTCCGTGGACTTCGGCACTTACAAACTCATCGACGGCACTGCGACGTTCGATTTCGCCAATGTCTCGAACTGGGGTGCTGCCAACCAGGTCGACCTCGGTGGAGGCAAGTTTGCCTACTTCTCCGAAGGCAGCCTGCAGGTCGAAGTCGTGCCCGAGCCTTCCACCTACGCCCTGCTTGCGGTGGCGGCCGCCGGCTTGGGTGCGCACGTGGTGCGCCGCCGCCGCCGCAATTCCTGACATAGTTTACTTCATCGGGGGGATGAAGTAATGCCCGTCCGCGCAAGTGGACGGGCATTTCCATTCAAGAGCAACAATCCGAAGGCCAACAGTCGCCTGCGGATTGTTTCGCGCGCGGCGCCGGAACGAATAATTTCGGAGCAGAGCGACCCTGGCTGGGACAGTTTTGTAAAAGTTGTAGCCGTTGCGCCATCTACTGCGCGTGCTCGGAAAGTGGCATCGGCTTCTCTCCGAGCCGTAGGCTCTACGAGCTGGAGGCCAGCCGATGGCTTTGGCTTCTTCATTGGCAGGGATGCCAATGCCACATCCGGCAGCGTCGCCCCACATCATTTCTTAAAACGCCATGGCGGATATCAGCTTGCTGGGGGACCGGGAGGCACCAGCCTGCAGCATTCGGTTTTATTTGGTCACCGCGATGGATTTCCGGAAAAGCGCGAGGCTGAAGGCGAAAAATCCGAGCCCGATCCCCGAGACCATCAGGAACTGAGGCCAGACCGAGAAAAGCCCGCCGCCCCGGTAGATGATCACCTGCGAAAAGCTCACGAAATGCCTTGAAGGCAAAAAGAAGGTCAGGCGCTGCAGCCATTCGGGCTGGCTCTCGACGGGGGTCGATCCTCCCGAAAGAAGCATCAGCACCAAGACCACCAGGATGTTGAGGAGCGCGAACTGCGCCATGGACCGCGAGATCGTCCCCAGGAAGATCCCGAGCGCCGTGGCGAAGAAAAGGTAGAGCACGACGCCGAAGAACCACAGCGCGTGCGAGCCCGCGAACGGCACCTTCAGCGTCATCTGCACGATGCCGAAGATCGACACCGCGGCGGCGACAAGGATCACGAGCCCGTTGGCCCAGACCTTCGCCATCGCGATCTCGAAGGCAGAGAGCGGCATCACGAGCAGGTGTTCGAGCGTCCCGTGTTCGCGCTCCCGGATCACCGCGGCACCGGTCAGCACGATCGTCAGCAACGTGATCTGGTTGATGATGGCCACCACGCTAAGGAACCAGGAGGCCGTCCCGTTCGGGTTGAAGAGTTTCCGGACCACGAGCCGGATGGGTGGGTTCTGCTCCTCGTCGGTGCGTTTCAGGTAGTTCGAAACGCGTTTGCTGATCATGTTCTTGATGTAGTTCGAGCCGATACCGGCCTGCTGCATGGCGGTCGCGTCGATGTTGATCTGGACCTCCGGGTTGCGACCGAAGCGCAGGTCCTCCTCGAACCTCGGGGGGATCACGACGACAAACATGAAAAGGCCGCGGTCCATTGCGCTTTCGATCTCGCCCGTGCTGATCATTTTCGGGACTTGGAAGCGCGGCGGGTAAAAGAGGTTGACGAGTTCCCGGGAGAGGGCCGACTGGTCCTCGTCCGCGAAAGCGATCGAGGCGTTGTTGACCTCGTTCGACGTGCCGGTCGCCTGGATGTAGATGGCGAAGGTGAACGCGTAGATCACGAAAAGCAGCATGACCTTGTCGCTCGCGAGGCTGCGGAGTTCCTTCAAGCCGAGCCACCAGATGTTCAGGAACGTCCTCATCTCATTTTTCCTGTTTTCTCAAGCCGAGCACGCTGAACGCCCAGAGGATCGGGATGCAGCAGGCCAGGAAAATAATGTCCGGGACCATGAGTCCGGGCTCCAACCCCTTGGTGTAGGTGCCCACGCTGGAGTGCATGTAATAGGTCGTCGGCCAGATCGACCCGATGAGCCGCGCCCGCCCCATGAGCGTGGAGACCGGCTGGAGGAGGCCCGAGAACTGGATGGTCGGCGTGATCGTCAGGATGGCGGTGACAAAAACGGCCGCGACCTGGCTCGAGGTGAAGGTCGAGATCACCATGCCGATGCCGGTCGTCGCGGTCACGTAAAGCAGCGCGGTCACCGCCAGCATCAGGAAGCTTCCCTTGACCGGGACCCCGAAAACGGCCAGCGCGATCGCCGCCAGCACGAAGAAATTGATCATGCCGATCGCGACGTAAGGCATTTGCTTCCCGAGCAGGTATTCGAGGCGGCCGGTCGGCGTCACGTAGAAGTTGATCATGGAGCCCAGTTCTTTTTCGCGGACGATGCTGACCGCCATGAGGATCGCGGGGATCAGGACGAGGAGCAGCGCCGGGACGCTCGGCACGATGGAGTAAACGCTTTCGAAGGTCGGGTTATACATGAAGCGGTCCTGGTATTTGACCGTGTCCTTCGGCATCGGCACACCGATCTCGCTGGCGCGGTTTTTCAGCATGAGGTCGTGGACCCCCTGCACGTATTGGGCGACCGTCTCGCCGCGGAACGTCATGGCTGCGTCCACTTCGGCCAGGACCTGCGGCTGCAGTCCCCGCCGCAAATCCATCCCAAACCGGGGAGGGATCTCGAGGACGAGAGAAACTTTGTCGGCTTGCAGTCTCTGGAAGGCTTCGGCGGCGGATTGGGCTGGCGCGGCGGGGACAAAATAAGGTTTCGCCCCTGCGAATTGTTCGAGGTAGGCGCGGCTCTCAGGCGAACGGTCGAGGTCGAGCGCGGCGTAGCGGATGTCCTCGATGTCGGTCGTGATGCCGAATCCGAACACGACCATGAGAAGCGCCGAGCCGATAAAGGCGAAGACGAGGCGCACCGGGTCGCGGAGGATCTGCATGGTCTCGTTGCGGGCATAGGCGAACATCCGTGCGAGCCGCAATTTGAGGGAAGCGGCTTCCGCTGGCGCCTTTTGGGCTGCCGTTTTCGCGGCCACGGGCTTTTCATTTTTCGGCGCTTCTTCTTTTTTCGGGGAGGCGGCTTCGTCCTCCTTGATCGCGTCTTCCATGTAACCGATGAAGGCGTCTTCAAGGCCCCGCGCCCCGCGCGTTTCGATCAGTTTTTGCGGCGCGTCACAGGCCAGCACCCGTCCGGCGTTCATGAGCGAGATCCGGTCGCAGCGCAGGCCTTCGTTCATGAAGTGCGTCGTGATGAAGATCGTCACACCCTGCTTGCGGGAAAGCTCGATCAGAAGCTCCCAGAAACTGTCGCGGGCGACGGGGTCCACGCCGGAGGTCGGTTCATCCAGGATCAAGATCTGCGGCTCGTGAAGGACGGCGACCGCGAGCGAAAGCCTCTGCTTCAGTCCCATCGGCAGCGAGTCCGTCAGGGCATCGAGGTGCGGGCCGAGTCCGAATTTTTCGACGAGCTCGTTGATCCGGGCGTCCGCCTTTTCGCGCGGGATGTGGTAAAGAAGGGCGTCCAGCACCAGGTTCTCGCGAACGGTGAGCTCGCCGTAAAGCGAGAACGCCTGTGTCATATAGCCGAGGTTTTTGCGCACCTCCATGCTCCCCGCCTCGACGGAACTTCCGAAAAGGGTCGCGGTGCCCTCGGTCGGGGGCAGGAGCCCGGTCAGCATCTTCATGGTCGTGGATTTTCCGCAGCCGTTCGAGCCGAGGAAACCGAAGATCTCGCCGCGTTCGATCGAAAGGCTGACGTGGTCGACGGCGGTGAAGTTCCCGAACCGGCGCGTCAGTCCCTTCGCGTCGATGACGATTTCGGATTTCTCGGCCTGCCGCGGCGGGATGGAAAGTTCGGTGTGGCCCCTGCGTTTTTCTTCCGGGAGGAGACCGATAAAGCACGACTCGAGATCTTTTGTTCCCGTCCGCTCCATCAGTTCGCGCGGCGTTCCCGTCGCGAGCACCTGCCCGGCGTCCATCGCGACGATCCAATCCCATTGCTGCGCTTCTTCCATATACGCCGTGGAGATGAGGACGCTCATCCCGGGCCGGCTCGCGCGGATGTGGTCGATCAGGGTCCAGAACTGCTGGCGCGAAAGGGGGTCGACGCCGGTGGTGGGCTCGTCGAGGATCAGGAGGTCCGGGTCGTGGACAAGAGCGCCGCAAAGGCCCACCTTCTGCTTCATCCCGCCCGAAAGTTTCCCGGCCGGGCGGTCGGCGAAAGGCGCTAGGCCTGTGGCTTCGAGCAGTTCCCAGACGCGGCCCTGGCGCTCGGCGGCGGACAGCCCGAAAAGGCGCGCCATGAAATCGACATTGTCGAAAACGCTGAGCTCCAGATAAAGGTTCTTGCCCAGCCCCTGAGGCATATACGCGATCTTGGGGCAGACTTTTTCCCGGTGACGGGCGTCTGCCATATCGCCATTCAGGACGTTCATCGTTCCCTGCTGGAGCCGCTTGGATCCCGCGATCAGGGCCATGAGCGTGGACTTGCCGACGCCGTCAGGCCCGATGATGCCGACTCTGATCCCGCCCGGCACGTCGAGGGAGATGCGGTCGAGGGCCGTCACTTTGCCGTAGCGGTGAGTGACGTCCTTGATGGAGATAACGGGCTTTGCCGTGGTAAGCGAGGGACCGGAAGCTTGGGGAGAAGGCTTCACGTCAGGTCCTTCCCGGGCTCCGATGCGAGCACCTCGTTCTTATGTTTGGCCAAAATGTTTTGCTCCGTTTTTTCCGGTTCAAGGGGAGAACGGGCTGGCGGCTCATTGACGGGCTGCTTCGTTCGCGGGCACCAGGACGGGCTGCGTCTCGGGCGGCACGAAACGTTTTTCCAGCCAAGGAGGCCAGGTCACGGAATCCGATACTTTGACATAGCCCACCCCGCGGATCCCCGTCTTGATGTAATCGATGTAGGCGTAAATCGATTCTTTCGGGACCTGGATTTTCACCCGGAACATCAACTTGTCGCGCTCGGTCCGCGTTTCGACCTGTTTCGGGGTGAACTGCGCCTCCGGCGACACGAAGCTCACATAGCCGATGGCCGCGCGGTCCGGCGCGGCATCGAGAGTGATCCGGGCGTCGGCGCCGATCTTGATCCTGGCAGCCTGTTCGGAGGGAAGGTAGATCTCCATGTAAACGTCTTGGAGGTTTACCAGCGTCAGCGCTTTGCCTCCGGCCGCGAGCATCTCGCCCGGTTCGGCCATGCGGTAGAGCACCCTTCCCAGGACGGGTGACTTGAGGACCGCGTCGTCGATGTGGGTCTGGATGGTTGCTGCGGCCGCTTTGGCGACCTCGACATCCATTTTGGCCGTGTTCAGCTGGGCGATTTCTTCCTCGTAAGCGGCCTTGGAGGTCGCGAGGTCCGTCGTGCGCGCGTCGAATTCCCTCTGCGAGATGACTTTGCCTTCGACAAGTTTTTTGGTGCGGTCGTATTCAAGCTGGGCGTTATCGAGGATGCTTTTCTGTTTCACGACGGCAAAGTTCGCCGTGGCCACCCGTTCCTGCGCGCTGACGACCTTCGAGTTGGCTTCCAGCAGCTCGGCCTCGAACGTGTTGGCGTCCAGGCGCGCGAGCACCTGACCCGGCTTCACGAGATTGCCCTCGTCCACCAAGATCTCCTTCACCCGGAGCGCGTCCTTGGCGACCACATCGACCAGCTTCGCTTCGATCCGCCCGTTGCCGTATGAGATCCCCTTCGGAACGGCGTAGCGTTGCGATTTCCAGTGCTGGTAACCGAAAAATCCCGCCGCGGCCGCAACCACGACGATCAGCACGATCCATTTGAGAAATTTTTTTGGGCTGGTATTGGGCATCGCGGACTCAGTGTGATCCGATGTTTTCAAGGAAGGAACACCGTTCGTTTGTTTTTCTGCCACTTTCAGGGGCAGCTAGGCAATGCAGTTCCATCCTTGCTCCATGCGATCGACCGGCGGACTGAAATACGTCCCACCGTTGCCGACCTTCCGCACCGCGCTGCGCAGTTCGCCCTTGGCACCCCGACTGTGCACACCCGTTCACCCGGCGTTCACGGCGGCATCATCACGCCGAACATCACGTCGTCCAGCCCTTTCTCCCGGGCCAGACCGAGGGCCTCGTGACCGTTGGTCGCTTCCCCAATGATGTCGAAATCCTTGAAGCAAGCGCAGACTCATGGTTCGACCGCGTTTGAAACCAACGCGGTTGACGGGGATCAGTGATTTGCGTGGGCGTGGAGGATGCGCGCAACTTCGGCAATCGATTGGGGATGCTGATGTGCGCTGTGGTCCGAGGGAACGATCTTTTCCGAATCCGCCTGCGGGAGGTGAGAACTCCAGTAGGGCACGACGCCGTCGCCCATGACGGGATCCGGTCCCTGCGTTTTGTTCCCCCCAAGACCGCGGTCGCCGACGATGACATGCAGCGGAACACCCGAAGCGATGGGAATGGCGTTGATGGCGCGGACGTAGCGGCTGTTCGGGGCGAGTGTGTCGATGGCGTTTTGGGCGCGTCGCAACTTCAGCTCTCCGAACTGAAGTGTGGCGAGGTGAGCTGCATCGACGCCGGCGCGAAGGAGCGCGCGGGGAGTTCGGACAAGCATGGAGCCGATGCGCCCGACGAGTCCCCGGGCGAGTTCGCTACCGCGCAGGGGTGCGGCGATGAATATGACGCGTCCCACCTCGGGTCGCTTTTTGAAGACGAGCGAATTCGACAACAGGCGCTTGGTCCTTTCGGGCAGACGTGTTTCCTGCGGCGTGCGGCCGAAAATGCCCTTCCACAATTTGTCGCCGGTGTCGGTAACGAGAAGGCGTGCGATGCAGCCACCCATGCTGTGCCCGATCACCACCATGGGTCGGCGCAGAGGCGCTTCGGCCAGAGCTTCATCCAATTGTCGGCGCAACACCGAGGCCGAGTAGCCGTAGGGGAATCCGCTGGGATAACTGTAGAGCCAGATCTGATATTTGCGGAGTATGGCCGGGTCCGAACGCAAGCGGTTGATCATCGGCATCCACGTGGCGGCAGTATCCTTGAGGCCGTGGATGAAGAGCAGCACCGTCTTGTCCGGATCGTAGGGTTGCATGCGGATGATGCGCGCCGTGTCGGCATAGTCGTCCGGGCGCAGCAGTCGCGCTTGATCCAGAGTGGCTCTGGTGCCACGCAAGCTGTAGGCCAAAGGGGCGCTGAAGTCTGCCGCCAGCGGAAACTCACGGCCACCCATCCTCACGGTCTCGGTCTCGAGCGGATCGAGCAGTTCCAGTTCGGCTGCATCGCCCCTGAATCGCAGGATGGCTGTCACGCCGTAGGAATCCTGCGGCGGGGCCAATTCCTCGTTCCGCTTGCGAATGGATTTCCGTGCCGTGGCGACGAGCGGCGCGCCGATACCCTCCTTGCGCGAGCGTTCGCCAAACCGTTTCGTTTTCACGGGCACCGAGTCGCTGGCAATGAAATCGTATTCCGCCGGACTCTTTGCTTTCCGCGGATCGGTAAGGTAGGTGAGGTGGCGGAACTCGCCCCCGGACGGCAGAAGCAAAGCGCTCTCCCATGGCGAGAGCTTCTCGCGTTTAAGCACTCCCATGACCCGGGCCACGGCGGCGTTGTAGGTCTCGAGGGCGACAGGGTCACCCGGCTGTCTTTCGACCTGACGCCAAGCATGCGCCGCGGATGACAAGGCTGCACCCAAGGCATCGGAGGTATGTGGAAGCTGCGCGCCTCGCACGGCGGGAGCGGAAGCAGAGCGCGGCAGCGAATCGGAAGGCACCGCGCAGCCGCACAAGATCAGGGCGGAAGAAAGCGCTGCTGCTCTACGAAAGAACTCAATGCGCGGGAATACCCAGCCTGGGCCTATGCAGCGGGAGCGTTGGCCCCTTTTTTTCCCGAAGATCTCCGTGTTCACCAGACAAGCCTTAAAGGTGCAGTGCTCCACTCGCGAGCATGGATTTCCCTGCATCCGGCCCGCACCTTCTCGGGAGCCGCAACGCTGGAACTAGGTTCGGGCTGTGCTCTGCGGCGGCGTTGCCGGTCGGCACCGCAGGAGCGCTGCGGTTGGCGAGGCGGAGGAAGTAAGCCTCACCAAACCGGCTTGGCAAAGGCAAACAAAACGCCCGCCAGCCGTGAGGCAAGAGGGCGTCTCATCTTGATTGTTTTTGATTTTGCGGGGCTATATCCAAGGCGAATGACCTTCCGCGCTTTAGAACCTATCCCAAAACCTGGCGCGGTGGCGTTGCGGATAATTTTCGTTTGTGGCAAGGAGCAAGCGATGTGGCTGTATCCTCTGCGATACAGTCTCGAGCGCCGCGACGCAGCCACGGACGGAAAGCGCCGCAACCCTCTCGGGCAGGGCCATGGCGGGGCGTCTGGCGGCGTTGCTTCGCCAGTCACGATGCGCAGAGGCATCGCTCCCTGCTCGCGCCTTGCCATCTGCCCCGCCATGACCCTGCGCCACTCCGCGAGGTTTTGGGATAGGTTCTAGCCGGCCGCGGGCACCTGTGGTATTTCGGACGGCCATGAAAATCCCGTTCATCACCGCTCTTTTTGCCCTCATTGTCCTCGCCTCGGTCGCGACCGCGCCGGCCATGCCTGCCGCGGAACTGCGCAAGAAGTCCGAAGCCGCCCTCGAGCAACTCTTCGAAACCAAGCCCGGCACCAAGGAACTGGCCGACATGGCGGAGGCCGTGCTCGTCTTTCCGGAGGTGGTCAAAGCGGGATTCATGATCGGCGGCCAGCGTGGTGACGGTGTTCTCTTCCGCAACGGCGAAGCGGAGGGATACTTCAACACCACGTCCGCGTCCTACGGCTGGCAGGTCGGCGCCCAGGTGTTTTCCTACGTGCTTTTCTTCATGGACCAAAAATCCCTCGACTCCCTCTACAAGGCCGACGGGTTCGAGGTCGGTGCCGCACCCAGCCTGGTCATCGCCAACGAAGGTTTCACCTCCGATCTCTCCACCAAAACGATGAAAAACGGGATCTATGCGTTTTTCTTCGGCCAGAAGGGGATCATGGCCGGCATTTCGCTGCAGGGCACCAAGATCACCGAGTTCAAGCCGAGCAAATAAGCGGTCCCTTTTGCCGCCCCGCCATGACTTCGCGCCACCCCGCGAGGTTTTGGGATAGGTTCTAATCCCGGCTTGGGTGCCGTCGCGGACGCGTCCATACTCGCGCCCGCGCCATGAGAATTCTTGTCAGCGGGGTCTGCGGATTCGTCGGTTCGGAACTCGCCCTCGGCCTGCGCCTTGCCGGTCACGAGGTGTGCGGCTTCGACAATTTCAGCCGCCCCGGCAGTGAACTGAACCGTGCGCGCATCGAATCCGCCGGTGTCGAATTCTGGCGCGGCGATGTGCGTGATGAAAACGACCTTGTCCGTGTGCGCGGTATCGACTGGGTCATCGACGCCGCCGCCAATCCCAGCGTGCTGGCCGGCATCGACGGAAAGACCGGGAGCAAAGAACTTCTCGAGCACAATCTTTGGGGCACGGTGAATTTGCTCGAGGTCTGCAAACGCGAGCAGGCCGGCATGATTCTCCTCAGCACCAGCCGCGTGTATTCCATCCCCGCTCTCTGCGCTCTGCCGGTCGCGGAAAAAAACGCCGCCTTCGTGCTCGAAAAAATTTGCGGCGCCGCGGGACCACGGGGCGTGACGGAGGATTTTTCCACCGCGCCGCCCGTTTCGCTCTACGGGGTGAGCAAGCTGGCCAGCGAGCAGATCGCCCTCGAATACGGCGCGGCGTTCGGATTCCCCGTGTGGATCGACCGCTGCGGGGTCATGGCCGGCGCCGGACAATTCGGCAAGCCGGACCAGGGCATCTTCAGCTACTGGATCCACAGCTGGGCGCGCCGCGCTCCCCTCAAATACATCGGCTTCGGCGGCAGCGGACACCAGGTGCGCGACTGCCTTCATCCCGACGACCTCCTCGCGCTTCTGCTCAAGCAAATGTCCGCGGGCGGACGCGCAGGCGACAGGATTTTCAACGTCAGCGGCGGCGCGGACTCGGCGATGTCGCTGCGGCAGCTCTCGGACTGGTGCGCCGCGGAGTTTGGTCCGCACGAGGTTGCGTCCGACCTCTCCCCGCGTCCGTTCGATCTCCCGTGGGTCGTGCTCGATTCCTCGCGCGCGGAAAAAGCTTGGGACTGGAAGCCGCGGCGGACGGTGCAGCAAATCTGCAGCGAGATTGCGCGGCACGCCCGCGAACATCCCGGATGGCTGGAGGTCAGCAGTGGACCGGCTCATGGATAATCCGGTCAGGCACCGCGCATGCATGCAGCCGCTTTGGTTGCTGGCGGGCGGTTATTGGCTCTGGCTGGTATGGGCCTGCGCGGGTGAATGGACCTCGTCGCCCGATTACAACTACGGGTGGTTTGTGCCTCCCTTGGCGCTTTATTTCCTCTGGAAGCGCATGGAAACGGCACGCGGCGCTCTGTCCGGATCCGGCGCGAAGGTTGCGGACCTTCTCGCATGGTGTGTCATAGCGGTGTCCGTCGCGGCGGTTTTCCCGGTGGAACTCGTCCGCCAGACGCCCATTCATTGGCGGCCGAATCTCTGGGCCATCGGCTTGCTCGCCGCGGCGAATACGCTCGCGGCGGCTTGGCTGACGGGAGGACTTGCGCGTCTGAAAATTTTCCTCGTGCCCGTGCTGTTCATGCTCGTGGGAGTTCCGTGGCCCACATTTGTCGAGAACGCCGTTTCCTTTCCGCTGATGCAGATAGTGGCGCGGTGGTCGGTGGGTCTGGTGCATTTGCTCGGATACCCCGCCACCGCTGCCGGCACCACGATCACTCTGCCCAACTGCACCGTGGGCGTGGAGGAGGCCTGTAGCGGTCTGCGCTCCTTGCAGACGGCGCTGATGGTCGGTCTGGCGGCCGGCGAACTGGCGCGCTTGCGGAGTGCCGGGCGCGCGGTCCTGCTCGCGGTGGCATTCATCATGGCCATCATCGGCAACCAGGTCCGCGTCCTTATTTTGGTCTTGGCCGGCATCAATGGCGGCAACGCATCGGTGCAGGCTTGGCATGATACGGCCGGCTACGTCGTGCTGGCCATTTTGCTTTGCGGCGTCGGGCTTGCCGCGGCGATCGGCAAAAGTTGGCGCGCAATGGTCTCGCAACCGCGCGACAAACCGGTCGAGCATTCCGCCGCTGCCGCACGGCCGCCGCGTTCGCATTGCCGTTGGGCATGGTTGGCGCTCATGGCCGGCTGTCTCTCCATGCTTGGTGCGCACAGCTGGTATTGGTGGCGTGCAAATTTGGCGGCTCCTCCTTCGCCGCCGATGCTCCGGCCCTCGGGCGAACGAGGTTTCGTCGTCGATCGCGCCGTTCCGCCCGCCATCCTCGGTGTGCTCAATCCCGACGAATATGCCTACATCCGCGAAACGGTGGGTGGCACACCGTTGCGTGCCGTCGGCTACCACTTTTATTGGAAACCTCGGGAAGGGAACGCGAACCAGCTTTACCATCGCCCGGACCGCTGTATGCCCGGCGCGGGCTGGCGTATCGACGGCAAGGTCACGCGCGAGACCATGACCATCGGGGGCCGGAACTTCACCTTCAACGTGTTCCCCTTCCGGGGTCCGGCGGGACCGGCTCTCATGCTCTGGGGCTCGTATTTGAACGGCGAGCCGGTGGAGATCGAATTCGAAAGCGATGTCTATCTCAACACCGCGAACCTCGCGCAGTTCATCCGCACGGGAACCCGCGAATACAGCTACGAAGTCGCGGCGTGCATCATGCCGTATCCCGAAGGACAGCGCCCCACGCCTGCCCAAATCGAGGCCTACGCCAACCGCGTTTTTTCAACAAGCGGCGCCGAATGAACACCACGGCGACCGGCGACTTCGAATTTCGTCTGGCCGGCCTTGCCGAGGCCGCGGATTTCGAAAAATTTCTTTCACCCGGGGAGTTGGAAAAATCACACGGGATCGGCAACACCATGCTCCGCCGCCGCTTTGTTGTTTCCCGCGGGTTGCGCCGTCAACTCCTCGCCGCATGCACCGGCCGCGAACCCGGGACACTCCGCTTCGAAGAGCAACCCGGAGCCAAGCCGCGTCTGGCCGATGCCGGCGGATGGGATTTCAACCATTCGCACGCGGGGGATCTGGTCGCCGTTGCCGTGCGTCGCGGGCCCGTCGGTATCGACATCGAGACGATCCGCGAAGTCCGCGACATGCCCTCCATCGTCGCACGCTACTTCCATCCGGACGAAGCTGCCGCTTGGAGGAGCCTTCCTGAACGCCGCCGGGTCGGGGGATTTTTCATTTTGTGGTCGGCGCGCGAGGCAGCCATGAAATGCACCGGCCTCGGTTTGGCCCGGGGGTTGCCGGTCACTCGCGTCGATCCGGCCGTTTTGGATCACGCGCCGTGCGGCGCGCGGGTGGGGACGGCGGACCTCGCTCTTCACCGCATCGAAGCTCCGGAGAAATACATCGCCTTTGCGGCAGTCGCCGCCTGACTCAATGTGATGGTCACTCAGCCAGTCAAGATAACGGGATCTCAATTGTTGTTCGTTCCCAGTTGAACTTTGTGAATTAATGTGCTCGATTGTGCCTTAGCCCGGCGCACTCCCTTGCCCAAGGCTGGTAAATATTATTCTCCTGTCTGGCTGCTCCTCCCGCGGATGGCAACCAAGTGCGGCAGCTTGTCCGCAAACTGCCTTGAAACGTAAATACTATCTCGGCAAGCCGCCGGACCCCGAGCCGGAGTTGGACGACTTCCAGCAGGAGTGCGTGGAAATTTTCCAGCGTGCGGCCGCCGCTTTTTCCCTCGCGCCTTCGATCGGGCAGATTTACGGGCTGCTTTTCGCCACCGAAGAGCCGCTCAGTCTCGACCAGATCATGGTGCGCTTGAAGACCAGCCGCGGCGGGACCTTCCAGAGCGTGCGCTGGCTGCGCCAAGTCGGTGCTGTCGAGGGCGTGTTCAAGCGCGGCCAGCGCAAGGAACATTACCGCGCCGTCCTCAATCTCCGCAAACTGGCCGGGGCCTTTGTCGCGGCCCGCATCAACCCGCACGTCGAAAGCGGTCACGACCATATTGCCAGGCTGCGCTCCAGCATCGCTCCCGACGATCATCCGTCCGCCCGGTTCCAGCGCCAGCGCTGCGAGCAAATGGAACGCTGGCACCGGTTCCTGTCCGACCTTCTTCCGTTCATCAAGACCTTTGCGGAAAAATTCTGAACTGCCGCCCTGCATGTCCCGTGCTGCCATAGAACAGGAACCCGCGACGCCGGGGATGCCGGCCGCGCTTTTCTTCGCCGCTCTCGCCGCGGTGTGGGGATGGCTTTTCTATATTCTCACCGGGGAATGGGAAGCCAACGAGCAGTATTCGCACGGATGGTTCATCCCGCTGCTCGCGGGCTGGATTTTCTGGCAGCGTTGGACCACGCGACCCGAAGCGCAACCCGCCGCCGGAGCGCTGCGCGCGGCGAGTTATATTGTTCTATTGTTGCTTCTCCTGCCGTCCGCGGCGGGCATTCTGATCGCCGGTGCTTATCCCGATTGGAGACTGGTGCTGTGGGGATTGGGGCTTGCGGCCCTGGTGGCCAGTATGGCGATCACCGCGCTGGCTGGCGGACCGGCGTGGGTGAAGCATCTCTCCTTCGCTTATTTCTTCGCCTTGGTGGCGATTCCGTGGCCCACCGGCCCCGAGCGCTGGCTTACGAGGGAGTTGAGCATGTTTGCCGCCCAACTTGCCGCATGGATTCTGCCCATGCTCGGCGTTGCGGCCATGTGCCACGGCACCACCATCGATGTCGGCACCGAGGTGCTCGGTGTCGATGATGCGTGCAGCGGTATCCGCTCCTTCCAATCGAGCATCATGGCCGCGCTGTTTCTTGGCGAACTTTTCACCCTGCGCTGGGGCTACCGCGCGCTGCTTGTCGCCGTGGGACTCGTCGCCGCCTACGCACTCAATGTCCTGCGCATGATCATACTTTCCGTCGCCGTTGCCGAGGGAGGTTCCGCCGCGCTGGACAAGCTCCACGATCCGGCCGGCTTCGCCATTCTTATCCTTACCATGGGAATTCTGTGGTTCTTCTGCTGGGTCTTGCAGAAGTTGCCGGGCTCGCTCCAGCCGCCGTTCATCACAGCCGCCGCATCCGCCCGCATTTCCCGTGCGCCGGCTTATGCGTGCTTTGCCGTCATCGCCGCCATCGGTCTCATGGTCGGCGGCTCCGAGGCCTGGTATTCATGGAAATCAATGGGCGTGGTTCGCGCGCCGGCGTGGACTGTGGCAACGAATGGAGCCGGCGGCGAGGCGGGTGACAATCCGCTTGGCGAGCGCGTCGAGGAGATGTTGCGCTACGATCGCGGGTTCCAGCGCAGTTGGCGCGACGATGGTGGACGCCAGTGGCACCTCATTTATCTCGAATGGAAGCCGAGCCGGATGAGCCTGCACTACGCGCAACCGCATTTGCCCGAGCAATGCCAGACGATGATCGGCCGCCAGATCGTCTCGAAGTCGGTGCTGCGCCGCGCCGATGCCAACGGAATCAATATTTCCTACAACCTCTACAAAATCCGCGCCGGTGCGGATGAATTTTATCTCATGTATGTCGTCAACGACGACCGCATCGGCGGACAACAAATGCTTTTCACCGGATTCGGTGCGGGTGACCGCATCCGGGCCGTGCTTGCCGGCCGCCGCAACATGGGCCAGCGCTCCATGCAACTCGCGCTCGTCGGCGAGCCCGACGCAGCCAAAGCAGAAGAAGCTATGAAATCTCTCCTCCCGCAGCTCGTCGTTCCCGCGTCCGGGTCTCAAGCTCAACCCGCCGAAAACTGAAAACTGCCGACTTTTCCGATGAACATCACGTCCTACCTCTCCGAATACCGCCGCTTGCTTGAAAATCCGCAATGGCCTCCGCTCATGGAAAAGCTCAAGGCCCGCGTTGTCGAGGCCCGCGGGAATGGCGGCAAACTGCTGCTGGCCGGCAACGGCGCCAGCGCGTCCATTGCCAGCCACCTCGCCACCGATTTCGCCAAGCAGGGAAAAGTCCGCGCCATGGCCTTCACCGACGCCAACCTCATCACCGCTTTGGGCAACGATTGCGGCTACGAGAACTGGATCGCCAAAGCCGTGGAAATCTACGCCGACCCGCGCGACATCCTCATCCTTATCAGCAGCAGCGGCAAATCTCCCAACGTGGTCAAGGCCGCGCATGAGGCCAAAGCCCGCGGACTTTATGTCGCCGCCTTCACCGGATTCGCCAAAGACAACCCGCTCGGCGCCGCGGCCGACATTAATTTCTGGGTCGATAGCCGCGCCTACAACATCGTCGAATGCACCCACATGATCCTCCTCGCGGGTATCGTGGACCTGCTCGTCGGATCGTCGGAATACAGCGTCGCAGGGTGACGCCGGTTGCGACACCGGACAAGCTTGGCAGTTTTGCACACTCGATAAAAACTCCGCCTCGCTGCACCCCGCTCCCAGTCAGTTCATGAACATCCTTGTCACTGGTGCTGCCGGATTCATTGGCAGTCATTTGGTTGATGCGCTCCTGGCGCGTGGTCATCGCATTGTCGGTATCGACAACCTCAGCCTCGGCACCCGCGAAAATCTCAAGGGTGCGTTGGCTGATCCTTCTTTCACGTTGATCGAGCGCGACATTGCCTCGGAGGGTTTTCCCGACTCTTTTGATGCCGGTTGTCAGATCGACCGGGTTTGGCACATGGCGGCCAACTCCGACATTCCTGCCGGCATCGATGATCCGCGCATCGACTTCAAGGATACCTTCCTCACCACGTTCCGCGTCCTTGCCTGGATGCGCAAACACGGTGTCCAGCGTCTGGCCTTCGCCTCCACCTCCGCGGTCTACGGTGTCCGCGACAAACCCATCGAGGAGGACAGCGGGCCGATGCTGCCCATCAGCAATTACGGAGCGATGAAGCTCGCCTCGGAGGGTTGCATCAGTGCCGCGGCCGAAGCTTGGCTCGGGCGCGCCGACATCTTCCGCTTTCCGAATGTGATCGGCTCGCGCGCCACGCATGGTGCGCTTTTCGACTTTGTGCGCCGTCTTCGCCGCAATCCTTTGCAACTCGAAGTGCTTGGCGACGGCACACAGCAGAAGCCTTACCTGCACGTCGGCAATTTGGTTGAGGCCATGCTTTTCATCGCCGATCACGCAAAGGACAAATTGAACTACTTTAACGTCGGCCCCGAGGATGACGTCAGCGTCCGCGCCATGGCGGAGGAAGTGGTCGCCCAGACCGCTCCGGGTGCGAAGATTGTCTATGGCGCCGACAATCGCGGCTGGGTGGGGGATGTGCCGAAATTCCGTTATTCCACGGCGAAGTTGCGCAAGCTCGGTTGGGGTGCGCAGATGAGTTCGGCCGACGCGGTGCGTCTTGCCGTGCGCGAGATCGCCGCCGAAAATCCGTGATGCAAGCGGTCATTCTGGCCGGCGGCAAAGGCACCCGCCTTGCACAGGCGCTCGGGATGGATATTCCCAAACCGATGGCCCCGGTCCTTGGTGTTCCGTTGCTGCAACGCACGATCGAACTTCTCCGGGGTCAAGGCATCGAGGACATCCTTCTTCTGGTCCACCACCGTGCCGATGTGGTTCACGACCATTTCGGCGACGGCGGCAAATTTGGTGTTCGCATCCGTTCTATCGAGGAGACATCACCGCGCGGCACGGCCGGGGCCTTGGTTGATGCCCTCCCGCACCTCGAGCGGGAGTTTCTTGTTCTCTACGGCGACACGCTTGTCGATCTCGACTTCCGCCGGATGCTGGCTTTCCACCAAGCCAAGCAGGCCGATCTTACTCTCTTTGCCCATCCGAACGACCACCCGCACGACTCCGATCTGGTGGAAGTCGACCGCGACTTGCGCGTCACTGCGGTGCGTCCCTATCCACACCCCGAGGGTTCCGCCTATCGCAACTTGGTCAATGCCGCCCTCTACGTCATGCGTCGTGATCTCCTTGCGGGCGAGTGGCCCGAGGGCGCCTTCGACATCGCCAAAGACGCCATCCCTCGTTGGCTGGAACAAGGCAAAGCCGTCTTCGCCTACCGAGGGGACGGCTACATCAAAGACATGGGCACGCCCGAGCGCCTGGCCAAAGTCGAGCGCGATCTGCGCAACGGCACGGTCGCACGCAAATCCGGGCGCATGCCCCGTGTCGCCGTCTTCCTCGATCGCGACGGCACGCTCAATGTGGAAAAAGGACACCTTGCCCGTCCCGACGACCTCGAACTTTTTGCCGGCGTGGGTCCGTCCATCCGGTCGCTCAATCGCGCGGGTATCCCGGCCATCGTCATTACCAACCAACCCGTGATTGCGCGGGGTGAAGCCGACTTCGCGGACGTTGATGCCATTCATCGCCGCTTGGAGAACTTGCTCGCCAAGGACGGCGCTTATGTCGATGCGATCTTCTACTGTCCGCATCATCCGGACAAAGGATTCGAAGGCGAGCGCCCCGAACTCAAAATCCGCTGCGACTGCCGCAAGCCCGCCCCCGGCCTCGTGGACCGGGCGTGCGAAATGTTCAGCATCGACCGAGTTCATTCCTGGTTCATCGGAGATAGCCAGCGCGACTTGGAATGCGCGCGCAGTGCCGGTATTCCATCCGTGCTCGTGGAGACCGGACCCTCGGCTGGTCGGGTGTCGTGCGAAGCCCGACCTGCTTTCACTGCCCGGGACGTATCCGCCGCGATCGGCGGGATACTCCAGCGTCTCGGCTTGGCCGGGAGCGCACCAGTCGAACGTCGAAAGTCGGAAGTCGAAAGCTGACAAACTTCTTAAAACAAATATGGCGACGCAGTCTGGTGGTAAAAGTTCGAAGGCGGCGGCAGCCCTCGTCCCTAAGCCCTCGTCGCTCGACGCCTTTACCTTCAACGCTTCCACGCTCCCATGATCATTTCACAAACACCCCTGCGCCTCAGTTTCCTCGGCGGCGGATCCGACTTGCCCTCGTATTACCGACGCAAGGGCGGCGCGGTGCTGTCCACCGCCATCGACAAATGCGTTTATGTCACGGTCAGCCGGAAGTTCGACAGCGCGTTGCGGGTCAGCTATTCGCGCACCGAGGAGGTCGAGACGGCGGCGCAGGTCGAGCATCCCATCGTGCGCGAGGCGCTCGGTTTGCTGGGTATCGAAGGCGGGATCGAGATCACGTCCGTGGCCGATATCCCGGCCAAGGGCACTGGTCTGGGCAGTTCGAGCACCTTCACCGTCGGGTTGCTCAATGCCCTGCACGCCTTCGCCGGGCGCCACGCCTCGGCCGGACGTTTGGCCGAAGAAAGTTGTGACATCGAGATCAACCGCTGCGGCGAGCCTATCGGCAAGCAGGACCAATATGCGGCCGCTTTCGGTGGTTTCAATTTCATACGCTTCCATCCGGACGAAACCGTCGAGGTGCAAAAGATTCTCTGCCGTCGCGAGACCCTCGAGGAATTGCAGTCCATGCTCATGATGTTCTACACCGGCATCACCCGCAGTGCGTCGGCGCTGCTGAAAGAGCAATCGGCCAACATGACTGGCGAGGGCGAAAAAATCGCCGCCATGGACCGCATGGTGGCCTCTGCCGAGGCCGTGCTCCATGACCTGCAGTCCAATCGCCTCGACACATTGGGTGCGGCTCTCGACGAAAGTTGGCGACTCAAGAAGTCGCTGGCCGGCGGCATCAGCAACCCTGCGATCGATGCCGCCTACGATGCCGCCCGTGCTGCCGGAGCACTCGGTGGAAAAATTCTCGGTGCTGGCGGCGGAGGATTTCTGCTCTTTCTGGTCCCGCCGGAAAAACAAGATGCCGTGCGGAGGGTCCTGAGCGGATTGAGGGAGTTGCCGTTCGGTTTCGCGCGCCACGGTAGCAGGATCATCTTTGTGCATTGATAAGTGTGGAGGGCGGAGCGGTGAGCCAAAAAAGGAACCGGGCATCGTTGGGCAGGGCGTGCCGGGTCGCGTCCGCTGCCGAGATTGCCTTTCGGTTCAGGCAACCGCGGCTGGGTGGGTGTTGTGCCGAAGCTGGACTCAAAAGATAACTGGAAAATGCATGGTTTCGACTTGCTCTGCTATGCAACACGCACCAACTTTGTTCTTACAGGGGTGCCGCAAAAAATTGGCGACGGCCGGGAGTTGCCCCTCCCAACCGCCGCCGTTTCTCGCCTCCTTATGAGAAGGCTGTGTAGTTGCTACTCGGCCGGCTCGGCAGGAGTGGAGCCTTGCTTGCGGCGCCCCTGCTTTGCGAACCTTTGGGCCAAGCGATCGCGGCCCTCACGAAGACCCGCTGATTTCTTGCGCTTGATGAGCGCATAAACCGTGCGGGCTACCTCGTAGGCCTCTGCTTTAGCCTGTAGCGCAGTGTCGGACAGCTTCTCATGAAACTTGGCGACCACGCTGGTCACGACGTCGAGGTTGCGGATCAGGGCAAGCCTGTTCTGCAAGACCTCGGTCGTGATGCTGGCGGGCACCAAGTCAGGATTTCTGCTGGCCAACTCGAGACCATCGATCACGAAAGTAGCCGAAGCCGGCCCCGCTTTCGCAATGCGATTGACCTCTTGAGGACTCAAATCGATCGTGCCAAACGGCAGCGATGACTCGAGTGTGGCAACAGCCTGCAAAAGGCTGTCGCGCTCGTTGTCGGTGAGCGAACCGGTTATGGATGTGTCCATAATACCTCCTCGTTGCGTCCCTGGCACGACCCGTCAGCTCCGGACCACGCTTGTGGCGGCGAGTCAGTTGGTGCAGGGAAAGTCTGGAAAAATGCGGTCCTCATCAGTTCGACGGATAAATTTCCTGGAGGCGGAACGAAGCCAGCGTCGGGCTGACGTTGAAAGTGGTCGAAATGCACGACACCGCCTCGCGTCGGCGGGTTTCGTCGAAAACGGTTTCGCATCCACCCCCGCGCAGCGGCCGGCTCGAGGTCCAACTTGCCACGCTCTTTTTCACCAGCGACAGCGGTGTAAGCAGCACTGCCATGCAGGCATTGGCTTGGAGCTCGATATGCGCAAAAGGGTTACTCGGGTTGTAGCTTCCGCTTGGGGAATCTTGGATGTCCCGGTGGAAGCACGTGATCGTATGGTTGTCTGCGTCGCCGCTGCGCCAACGTTTCAGCGATGCGGTGAATTCCGGCTCCAGATAGAGATGCGAATGCAGCAGGAGATGCCCGATTTCGTGGGCCAACGTGCTCCGGTAGCGGTGCTCGGGCCCGTCCATCACGGACGTCGAGATGAAGATCGCCGGGTTGGCGGGATCTTGCAGGTCGGCCAAGCCCATGATGTCCCGGCCAAGCGGTGCGGGTTGCGGGGTGAGTCCGTTGTGCCGCGCCATGAGGAACTCCTCGAGCGGGATTTCCCTTGGCGAGTCGGGAAGGCACTTGGCCTTCCGCAACTCGGTAGTGGCGATGGTTTCGATTTCCCGCCGCGACAAGTGGTATCGCAGCGGCAGTATGCTGTCCCTGTAATAGACTTCCTTCATGGTTTTAAACGTGTCCGGCCGGCGGAGGTTGGTTTTCAGGCGCCGCTTTGTCCGCAGCCGGAATGTTTTGCTCGATGCGCCTGATGATGTCGTCCGGAGACCAGTTCCGGTTTTTCGCCTCCCGCACCACGCGGTGCAGGGCGACGATGAATCTGGGATCTTTTTCGATCAACTCCTGCGCCTTGGTGAAAGGGGCGCGGGGGTCGTGGTCCTGCAAATCGACCAGCGAGACCTCGAGGGCCTCGGCCAGCTTGGGCAGGAATTCCTCGCCGATTTGCCGGAAGCCATTTTCGACGTCGCAGAGATGCGACGGCGCTTTCAGGCCGATCCGCTGGGCCAGCCTGCGCTGGCTCAATCCGAGGGCGGTGCGCCGCTCCCGGATGAATTCGCCGAGTGTTGGTTTGTTCATGCGTTGTGTGTCTCCTTTTAGGGTGTGTGGGATATCGGGGCAGAGTGCGGGGGTGGAGAGAATGGCTGGCGCTGTCCCAGCCAGCAGCCATTCAAAAATAAGAACGCTCGCGAACGAGCGAACAGATGTGTCCCCAAAAAATACGATATGGAGTGTTGCCTGTGAGAAAGCACCTCCATATGTGTTTATCTTTTTGTTCGCAAACATGCGAGCAATAAAGCGCATTCCTTCGCAAGTGTCAATACCCAGAAATGCAATTTCCTCAAATAATCTGTAAGCAACTGATTATCAGCGCCTTGCAGTATAACAAATAAATGCTTTTGGCTGCTTTCTCGTCTAAACGAAATCGAAATCCCTATCCAGCCGATGATGTGTAAGATGCGATTGCGGGACATCACCGCACTGATCTCGGATATACCAGCGGTGATCAAATCCAGCCCCGCACTGATCACGGCAAATCACAGGAGTCATCTTCAATGTTGAGAGGCCTCTTCTTCCTGCAATTCAGCGCTCATCGCAGAGGGCACTTGTGTGATCCCGGCACTTCACGGAGGTCTTCGTAATCAGCAGGGCGGCTTGCTTTTTCATCGACGCGGTTATGACACGACATCACCGCTGCCATGGCAACAGATGAAAACTGTCATAAAACTTATTACAGCGGAGATCATCGCAGAAGACCGGCGTCCTCGTTTTCAGGGCTGCACTGATCCCGGAACATCACAACAATCGTGAAATGCGACACCAGGATGAGCCCGTGACAACACAGCAGTCCCCGCGATCAACACCACGGCAATCTCTCGGGATAGCCGTCGTCTTCGGCGAGATGACCGCGGTCTTCGATCTCGTGAGTGAAGGCATCGCAAAAATTTGCAAAGCGACGGCTATCGTGGGCTTAGCTTCTGTCAGGAATGCCGCGCTCTCCGTTATGGCATCGGCGCTCTTCTAACCGATGCTTTCTGCCGATGCCGCCTACAAGACAACGAACTTTTATTCGCCCAAACACGAGAAATGCATCCGCTGGGATGACCCCACCCTTTCGATCAACTGGCCCCTTGACGGCATCCAACCTGTCGTGTCGGACAAGGATGCACTTGGTATGAGTTTCGAAGAATCCAGTTTATGAAGCAAAAGCAACTAATCTTCGTCGTGGCCTACGAAGCTGAAGCGCACATCCCCGAACTTTTCGAGAGGATCCGCCAAAGCGGCTTGGAGGCCACCCACGATATACTCGTGATCGATGACGCATCTGGCGACAAAACTGCGGAAGTAGCAAAGCGCCTGGCATCGGGCCTATCGACGAAGACAACGGTTCTCAGAAATCCGAGCAACCTTGGATACGGTGGAAACCAGAAGCTCGGCTACGAGTATGCGATACGAGAGGGATATGAGGCCGTCGTGCTTCTGCATGGTGACTGCCAATACCCCCCCGAATTCATTCCGGAAATGACACGTCCGATTGTCGAGGGACGAGCTGATGTGGTGTTTGGCTCGCGCATGCTCGATAAAAAAAGCGCATTGCGGGGGGGCATGCCTCTTTACAAGTGGATCGGCAACCAGGTCACGACGGCGGTGCAAAATTTTCTGCTCGGCGCGAAGTTTTCCGAGTGCCACACGGGATTCCGCGCCTACCGTGTTCCGCTGCTGGCGAAGATTCCCTTTCGATACAATTCCAACGGATTTCATTTCGATGCCGACATCATCATCCAGTGTCACCGCGCGGGTGCACGCTTTCTTGAGATACCTATCCCCACCCGTTACAGCACCGAGATTTGCCGCGTCAATGGCGTGCAGTATTGCTGGAATTGCTTCAAATCGGGTCTTGCCGACCGCTGCACACAGATGGAGATTTTTTATAGCCGCAAGTTCGACCTGCAGCAAAAGCCTGTTTACGAATCCAAGCTCGGCCTGACGGGTTCCAGCCATGAAGTGGCGTTGCGCATGGTCCCGGAGGGCTCGAAAGTCGTCGATTTGGGCGGCGGCAACGGTGCCTTGGCCCGTGAGCTCAAAAAAAAGGGCTGCCGGGTCACGGTGGTTGACACGCAACTTGATCTTCAGGATGAGGAGAACATCACGACGGTGCATGCGAGCGTGGAAGATTTGGCGCAGATTCCCAAGGCGGAAGTGGTTTTGCTCATGGATGTCATCGAGCACATTCGCCGCAATGAGCAGTTTCTGCTTCTCGAAAAGATCCGCGTAATGGGCAGCACTCAGCCTACCAAGGTGATCGTCAGTGTGCCCAACTCCGTCTTTCTCCCGGTGCGGGTCATGATGATGCTGGGCCGGATCAATTACGGGCGGCGCGGTATTCTGGATGAGACGCATGCATTTCTTTTCACGCGCCATTCACTCCGGTCTCTGTTGCTGTCGGCGGGCTACAAAATCGGGCGCGTGGAATACACCTCTGCGCCCGTCGCCTTCGCCTTTCCCGGACTGCCGAGGTTCTCGCGCTTTCTTTCGAGCCTGCAGTTGAGGTTGGCCCATCTCCTGCCGGGGTGGTTCGCCTACCAGATCGTGGCAGAGGCTTATCCTGCGGCCACGGTTAGTGCTTTGTTGCAGGCCGCCGAGGAAGCTCGCTCCTGAATCATTTTTCCATGACTCCACGCAAGATCGGATGGGCTTTGTTTTGGTGCGCTTTCTTGGCGTCTATCGCGTTGGAAAGCGGCGAGCTGAGTTCGTGGGATGCGGCCAATCGGTTGCAAGTCACCCGTTGGATTTGGACAGCTGAACCGCAAGTGCGCGATCAGAACGGTTGGTTCGGTATTTACGGGCGGAATCATGAGAAATTCGCATGGTATGGACTGGGGCAGAGTCTGTGGATGTCCCCGGCTTACCTTTTGGCCTCACGCGTTGCTCCGCTTGTTTCTGCCGACCGCACCCGGGCTGAAAAAATCGAGGAAACCCTAGTGACTTATTTGACGTTCCCGCTCACAGCGGCTTTGGCACTGACGGCGCTTTTTGCGTTGTTGCTTCGTCTGGATTTCGACGCAGCCGTTGCTGGCTTGAGTTCCTTGGCAGCCTTTTGGTGCACAAGTCTCCTGCCCTATACACAGACAAAACAAGAGAACTCGCTTCTGCTGCTGTGCACGCTCACATCGATGTGGGCCGTGGCCGCCGGTGTCAAAACCGGGCGTTACAAATGGTGGGCCTTGGCCGGCTTCGCGGCTGGCTTCGGTCTTTTGACGCGCCTTACATTTGTATTCGATGTGGGAGCTGTGACTTTGTTGGGAGCCGGGTTGATTTTTTTCACGGGACAGAAAGCTTGGAGGTTAGATTGGCGCTACTGGATGCCGAGGGTCATGGTGGCCGGTCTGGTGTGCTCAGTATTCGTCCTCGTCGATCGTATCTACCAATTTTACCGTTTCGAGTCGTGGACTTCCACTTACTATGACATCATCTTCGCGCAGCGGAGCGACGTGGTGGCGCCAGGAGATATCCGCATTGGTTTCCCTGCGCTGGCTTGGTCAGTGAAATACAACATTTGGCAGTTTGATCCGCTCGCATTGCTGGGTTTGATCGCCGTGCCGGTGTGGTGGCGCAGCTTGAATTGGGGTGCACGCAGCTTCGGTGTGATAGCGGCGCTGCTTCTGGCTGTCTACTTGGTTTTCTACAGCTCGACGCACGACCAGTTCGATGGTGCCGCTGCGTGGGGGTGCCGTTACGTGACCACGCCGATGGTGCTGCTGGGGGCATTCGGTGTAGCCGCGACACTGAGTTGCAGGCATCGGCTCCGGCCATGGTTTTGTCGGTTTGCGCTGGTTCTCGCGGCGGTGGCCTTGGCGGTGCAGCTTCTATCGACTGTCTTATGGTATAACCTCGAAGAAAAGCAGCAGATCGAGCATCTTGGCGCCTCTGAATCGATGGTCGTGCTACGAGCACAGAATGCCGCGGCGCTGGCCACCGGCCGCTGGAAGGAATGGAATCTGCTCCCGAGCGGAGACAGCAAACGGCTACGCACGCCAAATTTTTTCCCGTTTCTCGCGGCGAAATATTTGCCGAAAAATGCGCGCCTCACCCTCGAACTGTTGTGGGCGGTGATCGCGGTTACAACCCTTGCTTTGAATCTGAAACTGTTTCTGAAGCTTCGCGCGGAGTTGGCGACCCAATCCTCGTGGCAGCACAGCCCTGTCGTTTCCGGATGAAGCAACCACGCTCATATAAAGTCACAACATCCCATGCTGAACGTTCCTGCTGATTACGAAATCGTCATCAAACCGACGAAGGGCTGGTTCAAGCTCAACCTTGCCGATGTGTGGCGCTATCGCGATCTCCTCACGCTTCTTGTCCATCGCGACTTTGTCTCCAAATACAAGCAGACGGTGCTTGGTCCGCTGTGGTTCATCATCCAACCGCTGCTCATGACGGTGGTGTTCACGATTATCTTCGGCAAGGTCGCGCAAATTCCCACCGATGGCATGCCGCCGATGCTCTTTTACCTCTGTGGTTTGCTCGGCTGGAATTACTTCGCCACGACATTCCAAGCCACGTCGGGAACTCTCACGACGAATGCCGGAATGTTCGGCAAGGTTTACTTCCCCCGGCTGGTGGTTCCTCTTTCGAATGTCATCTCCGGCTTCATCGCCTTCGGTATCCAGTTGGCGACGTTCCTCGTCTTCTGGGCCTACTTCAAAATCTTCACCGCGACCGGTGCCGCGTTGCATCTCGGTTGGGATTTGCTCTGGTTTCCCCTCGTCATGCTGCAGATCGCCCTGCTCAGTTTGGGTGTCGGGCTTTGGCTCAGCGCGCTGACCGCCAAATACCGCGACTTCACGTTCCTCACCGGATTCCTTGTCCAGATCTGGATGTATGCCACGCCGGTGATTTATCCGCTCTCGCGCATTCCCGAGGACTGGCGCTGGGTGGCGGTGATCAATCCGATGACTTTGCCCGTCGAGGCCATCAAGCGCGTCTTCCTCGGCCAGGGCGTGGTGGAACCCATCTATATCGCGGTCTCCGTTGTGATGACGGTGCTCCTCCTGCTCAGTGGCATCGTCATTTTCAACAAAGTTGAAAAGACGTTCGTAGATACCGTGTAGGCAGCAGAGCCTGGCCCTGAGGCAATCGAGGGCTTCGTCCTCCATCTGTCGTCTCTCGACCCACCGCTCTCGACGCAAGAGAGAAGACGAGATGCTAAAGCGGCAAGCCCTTCAAATACGTAACAATCGCTTGAAGTATCCATATAATGGCATTACTGTATACATATGAAAACGACCTTGGATATTCCTAGTGACCTGCTGGAAGACGCCATGCGGGTCTCCGGAGCGAAAACCAAGCGTGCTGCCGTGTTGGCTGCATTGGGAGATTTCGCCCGCCGAGGGCGCATGCGGTCTTTGGCTGACCGCTTGGGTGACTCATCGACTTTCATGACCGCCGCGCAATTGGAATCGTTGCGTGTTCGTGAAATGCCCGAGTGACACTGATCGACACCTCCAGTTGGATCCAGTTTCTGCGTCGCGGCGGTAATGCCACCGTCAAACAACGCGTGCGTGACCTTCTCAAGGACGGATCTGTCGTTACTTGTCCCGTGGTTTTGGCCGAACTCTGGATGGGTGCCGGCTCGGTGAAAGACCGGCAAGATGTGCAGGAGTTGCAGGATGTCCTGCCGTGTTTGCCGATGGAGCCTTTGACTTGGGAACTTTCCTACAGACTCGCGCAAATTTGCTGTCAGCGCGGAACGCCAGTTCCCGCCTCCGACCTCATCATTGCTGCTTGCGCGTTTTTTCATGGTGCGATGATCGATGCCGAAGACAGGCATCTGAACACTCTCGAGGACTGCCGCTCGCTGGTGGTGCCATGATAACCGATCGCGACGAGCTGATAACTCTGATCAACCGCCAGCCCGCTGATGAGTTCCAAGCGATTCTGGCAGCAAGAGGAGAGCGCGAGGGTATTGTCTCTAAACTTGGAGCCCTCGTCCGCTGGGCCGAAAAAACCGGTCGAAGATCGGACAGTAGCTTCGACCTGAGTCGAGCCAGGCTCGGCGGCTTGGAGCATTACGTCTGGAAGGACGAGGATGAGAGGGTTGTCCGAAAGTTCACCTACGGCGGCTCTTTCGGCCGGACAGTCAGGAGCATCTAGGAGGGCCTCGTTCCGGCCACGCCGCTCGAATATTTGGCTCGCTGGGCAAACCATAACACTCTGTTTCCGCCGATCACGCGGGTGAGTGGCGTTCTGGAGAATAATAGTGGTGGTCTGGCTTTACTCGTCGAGCAAGACGCACTGCTGGGTGATTTGCCGTCCGAGAAGGATGTCGAGGAATTCATGCGAAGCGCCGGTTATGAGCCACTTACCGACCATCGCTTCGCTTGGCAAAATCAGGGAGTTGGTTTCGCGCTGTTCGATGCTCGCCCCGCAAACTTTGTTAAGGTGTCGGGAGTGCCTATTCCGTTCGATTTAATCGTTGTTCCCCTGGAAAAACTACGGTGAGCCAGCATGGCTGGCGGTAGATAAGAAACAGAAGATCGCAGTTAAACAATCATGTCCCAAGCGCGATATCGCGGGAGATAGAAGATCGCAGATGGGAGATCGGGGGCAGGCAGGGCCTGCGGGACATCGGAGTTTGGAGATGGTAGATCAGGCCCCATCTTCCATATCCCAACTTCCATCTACTTCACCGCCGCTTCGCGATGGTGGATTCTGGGCAGTGAATGATGTGAGTTTTGAGCTGCGGCGCGGGGAGCCAGGCGGCGATGGAGCCGCTCGGACGACTGCCGAACGCAGCCCGAAGGGTGCGATGAGCGGGAGCGAACAAGTCAACACAACGCTGCTTAAAATGCTCAATGGGTTGATCAAGCCGGACTCCGGGAAGATCACGATGCGCGGACGGGTGGGGGCGCTGATTGCGCTGGGGTCGGGGTTCAATCCGATCCTGACGGGACGGGAACCGAGGCTTGGCGAGATAGGTCGCCGCGGCGACCAACTGATACCGGAGGGCGGAGCCCGGAGACAGACTGGCCGTAGGCCGGCCCGCAAGGGCGAGCCAGCGGGGCTGGCGAGTCAAAATATCTACATCAATGGTTCGGTGCTGGGGCTTTCGAAAAAGGAACCGGAGCGCAGCGGAGATAGGCTGCCGCAGGCAGGCCCGCAGGGCTTCGCGTTTCGGGCAAAACGCGAACCAAATCGACGGGAAGATCGAGGAGATCATCGACTTCGCCGAGATCGGGGAACTCATCGACTCACCGGTGCCGAATTACAAGTGGACAGCATGCACCGTCGCGGTTAACTGAAGGCTATGAGCGTCGAGGAGATCAAAAGAGAGATTGCTTCGCTCTCGGCTGGCGAGAAAAGACAGGTTGCTGATTTTCTCTCTCAGTTCAGCCGCGAGGAAACGGCTGACGCTGATTTGGAGGCCTTTCTTCGCAGGCGGTTGGCCCAAGCGCGGGCGGGCGATTTCTCGAATCAATCCGTTTCGGAAATCTGGCAGGAAGTTCGCGCTGCACGCTGATGCTGGCCTGTTGAATATTCCATCTGCCTGAACTAAGTTCGAATAATGATCGCCGTTGAAAAATCTGAACCGAAGCCGCGTGGGCGCCGAACCCCCGTATCTCTTGGTGCATCCTCCACGAAGCCCCTATTTTGGCGGCGCGCCTCGCATCCCGACAATGACCGCGCAGGTGACTTTCTGTTGAAAAACTTGCAGGCGATCAGGGAGGAGTCTTCATCGCGTGGCGATCCTCGTTGACACGGGTGCTCTGGAACTCTTGCGGCGGCGTTCCAAAAGAATAGAGACGCTCGCTGTCCGGTATTTTCCGCCGGTTATTTGCTCACATGTCGCAGCGGAGTTTCTTTACGGGCAAGCGCTCGCCAAAGTTTCGGCCACGGCTGCCATGACGGCCCGCGAATTTCTTGAATCATTCGAGATTTTGCAGCCTGGAATCCAGACCTCTTCGATCTACGCCAGACTACGTGTGGAGCTTAAGGAGCGGGGCGTGACTTTACCCGACCCGGACTATTGGATTGCGGCTCATGCCATTGAAGAACGATTGCCCTTGGCGACTACCGACCGTCACTTCGAGATGATCTCCGAGTTGGATCTACATTTGCTCAAGCCGTAGATTGCATGGTGCGGTCCGGCCGACGGAGCCGGCTGTTGCATGGTGCGAGTTGGACACTGAAGGTTGCAAGTTGAAGATTTCCATACCGCAACCAAGAACTCGCAACAACGGCGGAGCCGACAACCTGCAACTTTCCCCGCCGCTTCGCGATGGTGAATTCTGGGCGGTGAATGATGTTTCGTTTGAGCTGCGGCGCGGGGAGCCAGGTGGCGATGGAGCCGCTCGGACGACTGCCGAAGGCAGCCCGAAGGGTGCGATGAGCGGGAGCGAACGAATCAATGCCTCGGGTTGATCGGGCACAAGGGGGGATTGTTGGAGAAAGTGTGGTATGATGACTTGCCACCGAAAGACGTATTCGGCTTGGCTATAGAGACCTTCCAGAACGATCATGAACGAATCAAAAGTGACTACTTCTCGCACTGAAATAGGGCTGGTTCCGCGTCCTGCGGCCTGCGCCAGCATCGAAGAGATTGATGCCTGGATTCTGGCCATAGGCGGTCGGGAGTTGACGCCCGAAGAGGCCCGGGCTTGGGACGAGCGAATCGTCGGTGGGGTTCATCCCTCGGGGGGCATTTATCTCGACGAAGAGCGCAGTTCGGCCCGTGTTGCGGAGACGTCGGAGCGAAGCGAACGCGACTAATAGCGGATAGAAGATGGCGGAGAGCGGATAGCGGAGGGTGATCGCGACTATCCGTCCTTTGTTCTACGCAATCCGCAATCACGCTGCAGAGCAACGCGATGAGTGCGTACAAAGATTTTGAGGCGATGGAAGTGTGGCGGGATGCGCAGGAGCTAGCCGTGCAGGTTTACATGGATTTCTCCAAGGTGAAGGACTACTCGTTCTGTGATCAGATCAAACGGGCTGTCGTATCAATCTCGAACAACGTGGCAGAGGGTTCGGAGCGCACAACCTCAACTGAGTTTTCACGGTTTCTTGATATTGCCAAAGGGTCATGCGGCGAGGTGCGCAGCATGTATCGCCTTGCTGAGAAATTAGGCTTCATGAGCAAGAGCATCGCTGACCAGCGCAGCGCGCAGTGCGCCAGCATCTCAAAGCAGCTTGGTGGTTTTGCGAAGTTCCTGCGAAATAAATAGCTGATAGCGAATAGCGAATGGCTAATGAAACATAGCGGATAGCGGATGCAAAATAGCGGACTAAAATGGCGGAGGGCGTATAGCGAATAGCGGATAGCCGTCCGCGATTCGCCATCAAACCAAAGGGATATGTCTGACCATCCGTCCTCCGCAATCAGCCATCCGCTATCCACCGGCGATGTGAAAGCGCTGCGGCTGGACACGCTGGTGCAGATCACGACTTGCAAAAGCGTGCGGCGGGCGTAGATTTTTAAAAATGACGCAGCTTCTGGAGAAAGCGGTTAACACGGTTTCAGCCCTGCCTGATACGGAGCAGGATGCGGTGGCCTCGGTTATTCTCTCCGAGTTGGAAGCCGAGCAGCGATGGGATCAACTTTTCAAGTCGTCCCAAGATGTTCTCGGTCTGATGGCTCGCGAGGCCTTGGAAGAGTATCGGGCTGGCGAGACAGCTCCGCTGGAGCTCGAGCGTGACTTCCCGAAGGACAGCCGGAGACCGCAGGGGCGGTCGTAGACAGCGTGAGGCGAAGCCGAGGGCAACAGCAGCAATGACCCCTTGAGGAATGAGGTTCGTGTGGTGCTGGCTGCCTCCTCGGTGAGCTTATGAGCAGAGACCAAGATCTGCTCTTTGTGGCGGAGACGCCACTCGGGTTTTCGGTTCGCGTAACGCGGGCTTACTGGGACATTATTTCCACTCTGAAGCACCCGGTTATGCGGGGCCATCTCGATGAAGTTCGTGCCGCGCTCGAGTCACCCGATGAAATACGGCTTAGCAAAACCGACGATCAGGTGTATCTTTTCTACAAAATTCAGCGCCCAGGGCGATGGGTGTGTGCAGTCAGCCGAAGGACAGACTCCGAAGGCTTTCTGATCACCGCATACCCGACGGACGCTATCAAAGAAGGAGAACAAATATGGCCGATTTGAACGTTTACCACGATGTGACCGGGCGCACGCTGACGGTTTGGTTCGGCGCGCCCCAAGATGAATATGTGTGCGAGGAAACGGGTGATGAGGTTGTCTTGATGAAAGACAAAGCCGGCCACGTGATCGGCTTCGAGAGGCTCAATTATCCCGGTGCTGCGGCCGAGCCGGTGCGCGTTCTATTCGAGTCCGTGGGCGCCGCAGAGTCCGCCGCCTGAGCAGTGGTCTGGGCCGGCGGAACCGGCTGTAACGGGTGGCGGGTGTCGGAGTTACCGGTTGCTCCCGGCTCCGCACTCCCTGGGCCGGCGACACCGGCTTTGGCGGGTAATAGGTAAAAAGAGCCGTGCGTAAGCAAGACAGCCCCAAAGCGAAAAAGTAACGACATGAACTCGGAAAGGAACAATAGCTCAGACAACGAGGTCCTCGTCCGAGTCGAGGGAGTTAGCAAAAAGTTCTGCCGCTCGCTGAAGAAGTCACTGTGGTATGGGGTCTGCGATATTGCTGGCGAGTTGAATCCGCTGGCCAAGCGGGGAGGTGGGAGAACGGAAGTCGGAAGTCGGAGGTCAGAGGCCAGCAGACAGGGGTTAGAAGGGGAAGGCAAACCATTGGACATTCTGCAGAATGTGCATGTGTCATCAGAGGAGGGAGGGGGGGCAGAGTTCAAGTGTCAGGGGTCAGAGGGCGAAGTGCCTTCCAACTCGGAGAGTTTACGGGGCGGAGAGAGAGGAGAGGGGCTGCGCCCGGGGGAATTCTGGGCGGTGAATGATGTGAGCTTTGAGCTGCGGCGCGGGGAGCCAGGCGGCGATGGAGCCGCTCGGCGGATTGGCGAAGCCAACCCGAAGGGTGCGATGAGCGGGAGCGAACGAATCAATGCCTCGGGTTGATCGGGCACAAGGGGGGATTGTTGGAGAAAGTGTGGTATGATGACTTGCCACCGAAAGACGTATTCGGCTTGGCTATAGAGACCTTCCAGAACGATCATGAACGAATCAAAA
>VEQL01000030.1 GCA_018883245.1 Chthoniobacterales bacterium | reverse complement strand
AGCTGCTGCAACTCGAGTTGCATTGCTAGTTGAGGGTTGAGGGTTGAGGGTTGAGGGTTGGAGCGGGGATCTGAAAACAACGTCGGGACGGGGGCCGGCGCAGCAAGCCTCGGCGGATAGGGTTCGCACGAGAGGTTTTGTTTCTCTCAACTTTCATCTTTCAGCCCTCAACTGTTCATCAAGTTTCATAGCGGAATTTGCGTTCGAGCCGGCGGGCGAAGATGGAGATCGGCAATGTCAGCACGAGGTAGCCTGCGGCGAGAGGAAGGTAGCTTTCGAGCGTGCTGTAAGTGGCGGAATTGACCTGCTGCGCGGCGAGCGTGAACTCCTCGATGCCGAGAATGGAAAGGAGCGACGAGTCCTTGATGATCGACGCAGCTTGTCCGGCCAGCGGCGGAATGACTTGGCGGATGGCCTGCGGAAAAATGACGTGCCGGTAGGTTTGCCATCGCGTCAGGCCGATGGCTCGTGCGGACTCCAGCTGGGACTTGCCCACGCTTTCGATGCCGGCACGGATCATCTCCGCGATGTAGGCGCCGCTGAAGATCGACAAAATCAGAATGCCGGCGGTGTAGCGGTTCTGCAGCCCGACCGCGTCGGCGACGACGTAAAAAAGGATGAGCAGCTGCACGAGAAGCGGCGTTCCGCGGATGAGTTCCACGTAGCCGGCGGACAGCCAGCGAAGCGCGGGATACGGACTACGGCGGCCGAGTGCCGCGAAAAGCCCGAGCAAAACGCTGAGCACCAGTGCCGCGGCGGAGATCCAGATGGTCGTGATCCAGCCTTTCCAGAACACTTCGCGGTATTTCCATACGGAGGACCAGTTCCACGAGGCAGCCTGCAGCACCGCGAAGCTGGCAGCGGAGAGGAGGGTCGCTCCGAGCGCAATCGAAATGGCCAAGTTGATGGCGTGGTGGCGGCGGGTCATGGTAACAGCAGCCGGTAGTCCGAGGTGCTACAGCTTCTGAGATTTCGCGTTTTCCCAAAGGCGTTCGAGTTCACCGGGCGAGAGATCCTCGAGCTTGCCGCCGGTTTCGCCGGCTGCCTTTTCCATGTGCCGGAACCGCGCGATGAAGCGCTGGTTGGCATTCTCGAGGGCAAGCTCCGGTTCCACGCCGAGCTTGCGGGCCATGTTGACAGCCGTGAAAAGGATGTCGCCAATCTCGTGCTCCAGCTTGCCGGGGTCGCCGGAGCCGAGTTCTGCGGAAAGTTCGGCAACCTCCTCGCGGAATTTGTCGATCACGCCCGAGGCGTCCGGCCAGTCGAAGCCGACGCGCGAGGCTTTTTTTTGCACATTCGCCGCACGGACGAGGGCGGGAAGAGCCCGCGGGATGCCGTCCATAACCGAAGCCGAAGCTCCTTTCTCTTCGCGCTTGATCTGCTCCCATTGGCGGAGGACGGCGTGCGTATCTTTCGCGTCGGCACCCCCGAAAACGTGCGGGTGTCGCCGCACGAGTTTCTCGCAAGCGTGGGCGGCGGCGTCTTCCAATGTGAAAGCCCCGCGCTCCGTCGCAAGGTCGGCATGGAATACCACCTGCAGCATCAGATCTCCGAGTTCTTCGCGGAGATTGGCGTCGTCCGCACGGGTGATGGCATCGATCGCCTCGCACGCCTCCTCGAGCAGTCCCGCGCGGAGGCTCTCGTGGGTCTGTTCGCGGTCCCACGGGCATCCCTCCGGCGAGCGGAGGATGGCAACAATGGCGCGGAGACGGGCGAGGGGTTCTCCCGGCAGACTGTCTAAATGCGCCATTGCTCTTTGTGGCTGCCGCGGAGGTCCGTGACTTCGCCGGCCGTGTTGAACGAGACATACCACGTGAGGGCGATCGAACCGACGATGGTGAAGGCCAGAATCACGCCGACAAACCAGCCCGGCAGCTCGCCGACACCCAACGCTTGGTAGAAAGCGCCCAACGAATGGATCGGCGGCTTGGCGTGCATGAACAGCTTGGTCATCCATGCGACGAGAATGACGGCGATGATGAAAATGTAGTTGCGCTTCAGTCGCCGGCCTACGGCCTCGAGTTTGCTGATCTTGAACGACGGCAGGATCAGGTCCTCGCAGACCAGCCTCTGCCAATCGCCCCCGAGCAGGGCGGGATTGCGCGAGACGATGGCGACGAGAAAATGCGATTCCAGCATCCGCACCCTGCCCCGGAAGGCATCGTAAAAGCGGTAACGCCGAGCCTCGATCCAGAGCATCATCAGCACGATCACAAGGTTGAAGAAAAACACGATGTGCGGGATATCACGGAACGAGAATGCCACCGTGATGATGGTCGTGGTGCTGGTGATGGCCCAGTTGGTCGTGATGTCCAGACGCTGGCGCCAGACCATGATGCGGCCGAGTTCGCCGCGGTAAAAATGCGACATTGCATTGACGTAGCACGGATCTTCGAGTTCCCGTGTGCCTGTCGTGCTGGTTTTGCGGTCTTCCATGAATCAGCGCTGCTCCTTTTGCAACAGCACTGCACGCGCACGCTCCAGTTGCTCACGTTCCCGCCGGGTCAGGCTGGCGAGTCCGTCGCGCGAGATCTTGTCCAAAAGAGGATCGATGATGCGATGGGGGTCCACGGGCGTTGGATCAGGATCTTTTACAATCCTGAGCTTGGGGTGGGACGTGCGATGGGAGACGGGGCGCAGGCGGGAGATGAAATTGAGATTGAGGGCCGCGCCGTGGCGGATGGCATACCACGCAAGGAATGCCGTCGCCAAAAGAACGGTCAGTTCCGTCCATTGCCGTGATGCGAGGAGTTGGAGGGCCGAAATGGCGAGCAGCACCCAGGCGAAGGCCTTGGCGGTAATCTGGAAAATCAGCTGCGCACCCGGGTAAAGAGCAGCAAAGGAGAGGAAGACGGCAAAGTTGGCGAAGCCTTGCAGAAGCTGGAAGTTTTGTCCGGTAGCCGCCGTTGCGGCGAGAAGGATGGACGGTCCGAGAAGAAGGAAGCCCAGATAGAGGCGGACGAAACCTTTTCTGCCGAGGTATTGCTCCAAGTCGCGACCGAAGATGTAGAGCATGACGAGCGAGATGATGAACCACGGATCCGGGGGATTGACGAAAGCGTAGGTCAGGCATCGCCATATCTCGAACTTGTGCAGGACGGCCCACGTATCGAAGCCGAACCGCTCCAGCGGGGCGCTTCCCGCGGAGGCCAAGGCGACAGCCACGGCAACCATACTCGCGGCGTAGAGTGCCACAATGATGGTGGTGGCATACACCGGCACGCGGCCGACCCAAGTGATCGGGTCTTGGTTCTCGGGGCTGCGGTGCGCGATCACGATCTGCAAATTAGCGCGGCCCGGCCGGGGGAACAAGCGGGTCTTTGGTGGCGACCAGTCGCTTTACAGGTTTGAAATAGGCAGTCATCCGGCCGTCGGGCAACAGCCCCGCGGTGCCGTCGGCCCCGAACACCCGGTCCCAGCAGCGCTCATAGCAGTGCGCCGCGTGGGGGAACGAGACGGCCAAGTCCCGCGCGCGAGCGTAAAACAGCGCATCGCGGCGGCGGATGGCTTCGCGGGTGGCGGCAAATTGCGCGCCCGCAAAAAAACGGTAATAGTCCGGACCCGCCTCTCGAAACAGTTCGCGATGAAAGCGGTCGAGTTCGAGTTCGCATCGTTCCGGATTCTTGCTCCAAGGCACAAAGAGGCGGCGTCCGCGCGGATCGTCCGTGTCGGCCAGAAAGCCGAGCCACCGGAAGTCGCCGACCGTTTCGGTTCCATTGGCCAGCGCACGCAGGCGGACATGGAGGTCCGGCGCGTGGTCGAAGGGATGCCCCTGCACAAAGACGGTCACATCTGCGAGCGAGCTGTGCCGCTCCGTGATGTGGTGGAGGTAAGTGTGGGCCTCGCGGCCTGTGTTCGGCAGGGGGATTCCCCCGTATCGACCGTCGCCTTTGTCGTAGACCGTCACACGGAACTCCCGCGGCACCCGCCGCAGCCAAGCAAGACTCTCGCAGTGTCGCGCAACGACAAGTTCGAATCGCGGATTCATCGGGCTTTTTCAGGTGACTTGCCGGTTTGGTCGCGTAGAGGGACGGGCTGAAACCGGACGGGCATCGTCCCGAGAATGCAAACACGGGGTTGGCGGGGCAAATCATCTCGGGCATCTTCTGCGGTCATGCAGTGGATCGAGCAGGAGACGTGGCAGCAGCTCGCCGGTGAAGAAACGGACGCGCATCGGGTGGCCACGGGCGGGAAAGGGTGGTTGGACCGTTACGGTGACTGGCTGCTGTGGAGCGGGGCTGCCCCGCCCGATGCCGCCTTTCTGCGCACGGAAATGATCGCCAGATACGGCTTTGCCGCGAGGGGATATCTCGTCCGCGGGCTTGCGCGGAGTGCGAAGGACCAAAAGCCCGCGCAGTTGGCTGCCGGCGAACCTCCGGGTGTCATTGTTGTCCGCGAAGCAGGACTGTCATACTCCGTGCATCCGGAGGGCGGGTATTCCTCCGGCCTGTTTCTCGACCAAAGGCTCAACAGGCGATGGGTTGGAAGTGTCCGGCCGTCGCGCATGCTCAATCTTTTTGCTTACACCTGCAGCTTCACGGTCTGCGCGGCTGCGGCCGGGGGTGTCACTTGCAGCGTCGATGCGTCGAAGCACGCGCTGGCGGCGGGACGTGCCAACCTCGTTCTCAACGGCATTGATCCTTCCGAAGGCCACCGCTTTCTTGCGGATGATGTCACGAAAGTCGTGCCGCGTTTGGCAAGACGCGGGGAAAAGTTCGACCTCATTATTCTGGATCCGCCGACTTTCGGGCGGGCAGGCGGGCGCGTGTTCCGCATTGAAAAGGACCTGCCGTTGCTGGTGCGGGAATGCTTCGGGTTGCTCGATGCCGGCGGGTGGTTGCTTGTCTCGTCCAATTTCTCGCAGTGGTCGCCTGCGGATTTGCGCGATCTTTGCGGGAGTTCCCTTGCCGGCACGCGCTTCACGATCACGCCCGGCGAGACACCTCGCGAGATTCCTTGCGGTGCCATTTCATGGCGTTTGCAGAGGGCGTGAACATTTGACCGTCGGGGAAGCTTTTGTTTACGATGCTGAAGCGATGATTGACGGCGCCCGCAGGGCCACAGTGGATGGAAATGAAGCCACTGCCGCGGTTGCGTATGCGCTGAGCGAAACCATCGCGATTTATCCGATCACGCCGTCATCTCCCATGGCGGAATCCTGTGACGAGTGGGCAGCGAAAAGCCGCACAAACATCTGGGGCACGGTCCCGCGTATCATCGAGATGCAGAGCGAGGGCGGCGCCGCCGGTGCGGTGCACGGCATGCTGCAAGCGGGAGCATTGTCCACGACGTTCACGGCCTCGCAGGGGCTGCTGCTGATGATCCCGAACTTCTACAAGATCGCGGGAGAGTTGCTGCCCTTCGTGGCGCATGTCGCGGCGCGGACTCTTGCTACCCACGCTCTCTCGATTTTCGGCGACCACTCGGACGTGATGGCGTGCCGTCAAATCGGGATGGCCATGCTTTGCTCGGGCAACGTTCAGGAAACCCAGGATATGGCGGCCATAGCGCACGCCGCGACCTTGCGCACACGCGTGCCTTTTATTCATTTTTTCGACGGCTTCCGCACGTCGCACGAGGTCGGCAAGATTGAATTGCTGACGGACGATTTGCTCCGGAGGCTGGTGCGCGAGGAGGATGTGGATGCCTTCCGACGGAGGGCGCTCACGCCCGACGCGCCGGTGATCCGCGGGACGGCGCAGAACCCCGACACGTTTTTCCAGGCCCGCGAGGCGTGCAACCCGTTTCATGCCGCGGTGCCGGGTGCGCTGGAGGAAATTATGGCCGGGTTCGCAAGCCTCACCGGCCGCTCTTACCGATTGTTCGAATACGAAGGAGACCCGCGGGCGGAGCGCGTGATCGTGATCATGGGATCGGGAGCGGAGACCTCGGCCGAATGCAGCAAATGGCTCAACTGCCATGGCCAGAAGACCGGTGTTCTCAAAGTGCGCCTGTTTCGCCCGTGGTCCGTGCAGCGCTTTGCCGAGGCGTTGCCCGACTCGGTGAAAGCGATCGCCGTCCTCGACCGCACCAAAGAACCCGGTTCCGTTGGTGAACCGCTTTATCAGGATGTGGTCACATCGCTTGCCGAAGCGCGGGCCGCGGGACTTTTGCCGAGGAGTTGCAACCCGGTCGTCGTCGGAGGCCGCTACGGTCTTTCTTCGAAAGAGTTCACGCCCGCCATGGCCAAGGCGGTTTTCGACGAGTTGAAGTCCGAGGCGCCGCGCAACCATTTCACTGTCGGTATTATGGATGACGTCAGCGGCACATCGCTGCCGTGGGATCGCGAATGGGACATCGAACCTGACGAGGTGACGCGCGCGGTGTTCTACGGCCTCGGCTCGGACGGAACGGTGGGCGCCAACAAAAACACGATCAAAATCATCGGCGAGGGGACGGACAATTACGCCCAAGGCTACTTCGTTTACGATTCGAAGAAGGCGGGGGCCGTGACTGTGTCGCATCTCCGCTTCGGGCCGCACCCGATCCGCAGCACCTACCTTGTCAGCCGCGCGAATTTTGTCGGCGTTCACCAATGGGAGTTTTTCGACAAACTCGATGTGTTGGATCTCGCGGCCCCGGGCGCTGTCGTGCTGGTGAATTCTGTGCACGGCCCTGATGCCGTGTGGTCCGCGCTCCCGCGCGAGGCGCAGGAGATCATCGTTGCGCGCAAGTTGCGGCTCTACACCATCGACGCCTACAACGTTGCCCGGGAGACCGGCATGGGCGGGCGCATCAACACGATCATGCAGACGTGTTTCTTCGCCATTTCCGGGGTGCTCCCGAGGGACGAGGCTATTGCGCAGATCAAAAAGGCGATCGAAAAAACCTACGCGCGGAAGGGGGCCGAGGTGGTGCAGAAAAATTTTGCTGCCGTCGATGCAACCTTGGCGGCATTGCACGAGGTGCCGGTGCCCGCGGCTGCGGATGCAACGCGCCATCGTCCCCCGGTGGTTCCGGAACATGCGCCGGATTTTGTCAAGCGGGTCACGGCTGTCATGCTCGAAGGCAAAGGCGACCTCTTGCCGGTTAGCGCTTTTCCCGTCGATGGCAACTGGCCGATGGGAACGACGAAATGGGAGAAGCGGAACCTGGCGCAGGAAATCCCGGTATGGGACGCCGACCTTTGCATCCAGTGCAACAAATGCGTGCTCGTTTGCCCGCACGCGGCGGTGCGGGCGAAATTTTACGAGCCGTCAGCCCTGGAGCACGCGCCGGAGACTTTCAAGCATGCGGCGTTCCGTTCCACCGCGCTCAAGGGCATGGACTTCACCATCCAGATCGCGCCCGAGGACTGCACGGGATGCACTTTGTGCGTGCAGGTTTGTCCGGCGAAAGACAAAGCCAATCCCCGGCACAAGGCGCTCGATATGGCGCCGCAGCACGCGCTGCGCGAGCAGGAGCGGCGCAACTACGAATTTTTCCTCGCGCTGCCGGAGCCCGACCGCCGGACGATGAAAGCCGAGGTCAAGGCGACGCAGTTTTTCGAGCCGCTGATCGAATATTCCGGCGCCTGCGCGGGGTGCGGCGAGACCCCGTATCTCAAGCTCCTCACGCAGATGTATGGAGACAGGCTCTTCATCGCGAATGCAACCGGGTGCTCCTCGATCTACGGGGGAAACTTGCCCACCACGCCCTACACCACCAATCGCGAGGGGCGGGGACCGGCGTGGTCAAACTCGCTTTTCGAGGACAACGCGGAATACGGGCTCGGGATGCGCATTGCCCTGGACAAGCATCACGAGCACGCATGCGAGCTGCTGAAAAAATTGGCGCCGCAAGTCGGGGATGAACTTGTGGCCGCGCTGCTTGCGGGCTATGCCAGCGACGAAGAAACAGTTGCCGCCCAGCGCGAACGCGTGCGCATGCTTCGGTCGAAATTGGCCGGTAGTGAAACCGTCGAAGCGCGCCGGCTTTCATTGCTCGCAGACTATTTGGTCAAAAAGTCGGTGTGGATCGTCGGCGGCGACGGGTGGGCTTATGACATAGGCTTCGGCGGCCTTGATCATGTGCTCTGGAGCGGTAGAGACGTGAATATCCTCGTCATGGACACGGAGGTCTATTCCAACACCGGCGGCCAATCTTCGAAGGCTACTCCCCTCGGGGCCACCGCGAAGTTCGCTGTTTCCGGCAAGGAGTTGCCGAAGAAGGATCTCGCTCTTTATGCGATGATGAACGGCACGGCTTATGTTGCGCGGGTGGCGTTCGGGGCCAAGGACGGCCAGACGGTGCAGGCTTTTGCCGAGGCGGAGTCTTTTCCGGGTGTTTCGCTCATTGTCGCTTACAGCCACTGCATTGCGCACGGTTACGGGATGCACCATGGGTTGGAGCAGCAAAAACTCGCCGTCGATTCGGCCTACTGGCCTCTGTTCCGCTTCAACCCGCGGCGGACGGGCCCTGGCGAAGAGCCGCTGAAACTCGATTCCGGCCCGCCCAAGGTTCCTCTCTCGAAGTATCTGGCCAACGAACTGCGCTACCGCGCGCTCGAGCGCGTGAATCCTGAGCACGCCAAGCAACTGCAGGAGGCCGCGCAGCGTCATGTGCAGGCACACTTTGCGGAATACGAAAGGCTGCGCGACGCCATGAAGGTGCCACCCGAGCCTTCGGCAAACTGACCATGGATCTGACCACCGAATATCTCGGCCTGAAGCTCAAAAACCCGCTGATTCCTGGTGCTTCGCCCTTGGTGGACGATTTGGACAATGTGCGGCGGCTCGAGGATGCCGGGGCACCGGCCGTGGTGATGCATTCGCTTTTCGAGGAGCAGATTGCCATGGAGGCGCGGGCTGAGATGGAGGATGTCGATGCCCACGAATACTCGTTCGCCGAAGCAGCCACCTACCTTCCGGCGGCCGACCAGTTTCCCCTCGGGCCGGACACTTATCTGGAGCAGATTGCGAAGATCAAGCGGACGGTGGGCATTCCCGTGATCGCCTCGCTCAATGGCGTCACTGCCGGCGGTTGGATCGCTTACGCGAAGCTCATGCAGGATGCGGGTGCGGATGCGATCGAACTCAACACGTATTTCCTTCCGACCGATCCCGGAAAAAGCTCCGCCGATGTCGAGGCGCAGGTGGTAGATATCACGCGGGCGGTCGCGGCCAAGGTCACGGTGCCGGTGGCGGTGAAGTTGTCTCCGTTTTTCACGGCGCTACCGCATTTCGTCCGCCAATTGCAGGATGCCGGCGCGCGTGGTTTGGTGCTCTTCAACCGATTCTACCAACCCGATCTGGATGTGGAGGAATTGGAAGTCCGGCCGACCCTGCAGTTGTCGGATCCTTACGAGTTGCGTTTGCGACTGCGCTGGCTGGCCATCCTCAGCACAACGGTCACGGCGGACCTTTCCGCGAGCGGTGGTGTTCATACCGGCTTGGATGCGATCAAGGCCGTGATGGCCGGCGCGACGACCGTCCAGCTTGTATCCGTGCTGCTGCGCCAAGGTCCCGGCCATTTCGCCGAAGTGCTGCGTTTCTTTGCCAATTGGCTCGAAGAGCACGAATACGCCAGCCTCTCGCAGTTGCGCGGCAGCATGAATCTCCGCACGTGTCCGGACCCTGCGGCATTCGAGCGTGCCAACTATCTCAAAGTCCTGCAGAGCTGGGGCGGGCGCGTGGCGGCGCAGTAAATCCGGTCGTCACGGCCGCATCGGTCCAGATTCGCCGCCAGAGCGAAGCAAGGAATTCTGTTCCAATCCTGGTTGGCAACCGCTGTGCTTCGATGGCATGCCAGTGCGGATTCCCACGTCGCGCCACCGAATGGCGGAAAACGTAGTCAGGGTGCTGTCCCATGCGCAGATCGGTCATGGTGAGCGTGTCATCCTGCACAGCCGCGCCGACGAAGCCGTTGGCGAACCATTGCAGTCGCTGTGCCGCGGGAACGTAAGGAAGCGCGGCGGCGAGCGCTTGGTCGTCCGATGGACGGAAAATGAACTCGATGGACCCGTCGTCGGCCACAACCGAGTCGAGTCCCTCGTAGTAGCCGCCGTTGGTCTTTGCCACCACGCGCCACAGCAGCGTGTTGAGGGGTGCGGGGGTGATGAAGAGCCGCACATCGGTGATGCCTTGGGCATCGAGGCTCCGTTGGGCGTTGGCTGTGACAATGGTCCGAGCAGTCCAGGACCATCCGAGGTAAAGCGTGCTCAAGGCCAGTCCGGCCATTAGCCACCGTCCGGCAGCTTTCGATGCGGGGCGGATGAGAACGGCGATCATTCCGGCGAGCAGCGGCAGTGTGTAAAGCGGGTCGATGATGAAGATCGTGGCCCAGGAAACCGGGTTGGATCCGGACGGCCAGAAAAGTTGTGTGCCATAAGCAGTGTGCGCATCGAGCAGAGGATGGGTGAGGAGTGCGAGAAAGATGGCGGCGAACCATCGTCCCGGTGCTTGGCGAGCGGCCGGCCACAATCTTCGCAGTGCGATCCAGAGCAATGCTCCGAATCCGGCCAAAACAAACAGCGAGTGGCTGAACCCGCGGTGCATGGTGAAGTTTTCCACTGGTCCGCCGTAATCGATAAAAACATCCAGATCGGGCAAAGTGCCGAGTGCGGCGCCGACCAGCGCGGCTTTGCGCCGCTGCTCCGGCGGGACACATGCCGCCGCCACGCACGCGCCGAGGGTGATCTGGGTCAGTGAGTCCATAAGGTCGCAACTTTAGTCCCGAAAGTGTCCCGAGTCTTGATGATCCGTGGTGCTGTTTTTCAATGAAAAAAGCATGCTTCTGGGGGTGGCTGACTCCTACACTGTAAAAGCCGCCCAGCAGCAGTTTTTCGCGGTGGTGAGGGACGCTGCGGATCATCCTGTGACCATTACCAAGCAGGGAAAGGCGGTGGCCGTGATGATGTCGATCGAGAGGATGGAGGCCCTCGCTGAGACGATGGAGATTCTGGCTGATCCGGCGGGGATGAAGGCGATCCGCGAGCACCGAGAGGAGCGCGGCGTTGGGTCTACGAGGCTTTCCAGAGCCGTTTGATGGAATAGGCCCGGCGGCCATAGAAGACCGCCGCCACAAGAGCGTGAGAAGGCCGCTATTTCAGCTCGGACAGCTTCGCTTTGATCGTGTCGAAGTTGGGCAGCTGGCGCGGATCGTCGTGGGATTCAGCGTATTGAATGACGCCGTTTTTATCGACAATGAAGGCCGAGCGCTTGGGCACGCCACCCATAGGGAGATTGAGTTGCGGGGCGAATTGCGCGTAGGCGATGCCGTAGGCCTGCGCGACTTTGTGGTCGTAGTCGCTGGCCAAGGTCACCTTGATGCCTTCTTTTTGCGCCCAGGCTTCCTGCGCGAAGGGGTTGTCACCGCTGATGCCGATGACTTCGGCTCCGGCGAAATCGGACAAGCCTTTCGACACCGAGCAGAACTCGTCGGTGCAGACGCTGGTGTAAACCATGGGGAAGAAAAGGAGGACGACGTTTTTGCCTTTGTGGTCGGAGAGTTTGACCAAGTTGAGGCCGTCGGCGTTTTTGGAAGAGAGGGCGAAGTCGGGCGCGGTGGTTCCTACGGTAAGCATGAGTTGGTTGAGAGTTTAGGGTTGAGTGTTGAGAGATATCGAAAAGCAGATTTGAAAGAAGAAAACGAACAGGGTCAAGGACGGGTCATGGCTTCGGGGTTGACCCATTGGTCGAACTGTTCGCCGCTGAGGTGGCCGGAAGCGATGGCCGCTTCGCGCAGACTGGTTTTTTCCTTGTGCGCCTTCTTGGCGATCTGCGCGGCTTTGTCATAGCCGATGTGCGGGTTGAGCGCCGTGACGAGCATCAGCGAGTCCTGCACGTAATGGTTGATACGGTCCATGTTCGGCTCGATGCCGACGGCGCAATGGTGATTGAAGGAATGGCAGGCATCGGACAGCAACCGGACCGAGTGGAGAAAGTTGTGGATGATGACGGGCTTGAAGACGTTGAGTTCGAAGTTTCCCTGCGACCCGGCGAACCCGATGGCGGCGTCGTTGCCCATCACTTGGCAGCACACCATGGTCATGGCCTCGCTCTGGGTGGGGTTGACCTTGCCGGGCATGATGGACGAGCCGGGTTCGTTTTCGGGTATCGTGAGTTCGCCGAGGCCGCAGCGTGGCCCGCTGGCTAGCCAGCGGATGTCGTTGGCGATCTTCATGAGCGAGCAGGCGAGGGTCTTGAGCGCTCCGGAGGCGAAGACGAACTCGTCATGGGCGGACAACGAAGCAAACTTGTTGGGATTCGATGTGAAGGGCAGGCCGGTTAGTTCGGCGATTTTTTTTGAGGCGCGCTCGCCGAATTCCGGGTGCGAGTTGAGACCGGTGCCCACGGCGGTGCCTCCGATGCCCAATGACATGATGCCCGGCAGGGAGGCGTCGATCCGCGCGAGGTCGGCGTCGAGCAGGGCCACGTAGCCGGAGAATTCCTGTCCGAGCGTGATGGGAGTGGCATCCTGCAAATGCGTGCGGCCGATTTTGACGATCTTGGCGAAGTCTTTGGCTTTCTTGTCCAGCGTGTCGCGCAGCTCGCGCACCGCCGGCAGGAGCTTATGGACGACGACTTCCGCGGCGGCGATGGACATGGCCGTGGGAAATGTGTCGTTCGACGACTGGGACATGTTCACGTGGTCGTTCGGGTGGATCGGCGTTTTCGATCCCATCTCCCCGCCGGCAATTTCGATGGCGCGGTTGGAGATGACCTCGTTGGCGTTCATGTTGCTCTGGGTGCCGGAACCGGTCTGCCAGATGCGGAGAGGGAAGTGCTCGTCGAGTTCGCCCGCGATCACCTCGTCGGCGGCCTGCGCGATGAGTTTCGCTTTGTCCGCCGGAAGCTTGCCGAGGTCCTGATTCACCAGCGCGCAGGCCTTTTTGAGTATTCCCAAGGCGCGGACAAGCTCCCGCGGCTTGGTGTCGTCCCCTATGTCAAAATGAACGAGGGAGCGGGCTGTTTGCGCCCCGTAGTAGCGGTCGGCGGGAACCTCAATAGCCCCCATGGTGTCGGTTTCACGGCGTGTCTTCATAGGGATATCTGGGCCGCAGATTGCGGCATCAAAAGTGGTGCTCGGGGGGGGACTTGAACCCCCATGCCTTGCGGCATGCGCCCCTCAAACGCACGTGTCTGCCATTTCACCACCCGAGCTTATAGCGGCAGCATAGCCGGAAGGTGGCTTGGTGCAAGATTTTCGGCTGCTCTGCCAATGCGCCTCGCGAAAAACAAAAGGAGAAAGGCGCCGCGACCCATCCGGGCCGGACGCCTTTACTCCCCCTCATGAAAACTTGTGAGTATTTTGACCGCCGGAGCGGATTCGCGTTCAAAAAAACTTCCGCAGATGTGCCGCTCGCGGAAGTTTCGTCGTTATTCGGCCGGCGTCTGGAAAGGGGGCGGACCGGCCGGGTTGTGAGTCACACGCACCACGGGCACGGGGAAGCGCATCCGGAGGTCGCCATCGAGGCGTATTTCGACGTGGTGGACGCCAAAGGATTTTACTTGGACGCCGCCGAAAAAATGGACGTTGGTCGCGCTGCCCTCGATTTCCCGAAGCTCGAAATCGATGCCTGCTTCGGCGACGACTTCGTCCTCGGGATCGAGGAAGCGCGAGTCTTGGTGGAATTTTCCGATGCCGCCGCACCACCGTGTCCAAAGGCAGAGCTTGAAAAAACCGATGGGCAACTGGGGTGCCGGGATGGCGCCGATCACCCCGACCAGGCTTTGCGATCCGCTGACTTCGGTGCGCACGTCCTCGCACAGGATGACGGACTGCAGGTCGGGAGCGATCGGGTCCATCGTTGTGCGTTATGCGGAGAGCATCAACCAGGCGGCGACGGCGATGGCGAGTGCCACGCGATACCAGCCGAAGATTTCCATACCGTGGCTTTTCAGGTAGCCGACCATCCATTTGACCGCCAGAACGGCGGAGAGCCAAGCGGCCGCAAAACCGGCGATGAGCGGTCCGGCGCCGTAGGCGGCAAGCATCTCCTGCCCGTGGGACAGCGCATCCTTGGCGGTGGCGGCGGTGAGCGTGACCACGCCGAGAAGGAAGCTGAGTTCCACCGCGGCCGGCAGGGAAAGTCCGACAAGAACGCCGCCGACGATGGTGATGAGACTGCGGCTTACCCCGGGCCACATGGCCAGGCATTGGGCAACGCCGACGATCACGGCCATGCGCACGGTCAGTTGGTCGAGGTCGAGTCCTGTGGCCGGAGCTTTGCCGCGCTTGCGCCGCGCATATGACACGGCGAGAATGGCAATCCCGCCGACGAGCCACGCGGCGACGACGGGCCAGAGGCCCCACTGGTCACCGCCGAAAAGATACTTTTTGATGGGCTTCTCGAGCGCCAGGCCAAGGATCGCGGCCGGCACGAATGCCGCGACCAGATTGAAGGCAAGTCGTTTTCCGGGCGCGTTACGGCCCGCCAGGCCGGCCAGCATCTGTGCAACGCGGGCCCGGTAAAGGCCGAGCACGGCGATGATGGCGCCGGCCTGTATGCAAATGGCAAACGCATCCGACACGTTGCTCGATTGGATGCCCATGAGGCGCTGCGCGAGCAGAAGGTGGCCCGTCGAGCTGACCGGAAGATATTCGGTGACTCCCTCCACCACACCGAGCAGGAGGGCTTGGATGATATCCACGGGAGGTCTTCGTTGTTCGCCCCGCGCGGTGAGGGATCAGATGGCCTGGTCGCCGGTCTCTTCCGTGCGGATGCGGACAGCCTCCTCGATCGGAAGAACGAAGACTTTGCCGTCGCCGATTTTTCCGGTCTTGGCGGATTTCACAATGGCATCGATCGCCTTGGGCACATGCTCGTCGCTGACCACGATCTCTACTTTGACTTTGGGGAGAAAATCGACGGTATATTCGCTTCCGCGATAAATTTCGGTGTGGCCCTTTTGCCGCCCGAAGCCCTTGACCTCGGTGACCGTCATCCCCTCGATGCCGATTTCGGCCAGCGCCTCTTTGACATGCTCCATCTTGAAGGGTTTGATGATGGCCTCGATTTTCTTCATGACTCTCGCTTTCTAATGCACGTCCCGCCGATTGCAAGCACGGAAAAGAGCGCAAGAATTTTGCTTTCGCGCTGCGACCGGATAAAATCCGGCATGCAGCGGGGGCCGGGTGAATGCAGGGCCTCCGGCGTGATAAAATGAACGCGGAAACGGAAAATGTTTTGGTCCAGTGCCGCTTTGTGCGCGGCCGCAACGCGCTCCTTTGCTCCGGGGATTTCGGGCCGATGTTCACCGATCTCTACCTCCACCTCGGCCAGACGGGCGTCGTGCTGGGCGGGGGCGCGGACGAGAAGCTGAAGCTTCTGCTGGCGGCGCTCGTGCTGCATGCGGCGGCGCAGCCCCGGGCTTCAAGTTTCGCCTGGACGATGCATTTCGAGGGCGAGGGTCTCAATCTTTTCGCGGCTGTGGATGGCCCGACGGGTCGTGTGACCGGGCAGGCATTCTCCGAAAATGTGAGGCGAGTCGGCTCGAACATTCTCCACGGCGAAACGGTGCGGGAGAGTTTTCCGCGGCGCAAAAGCTCGGTCGAATTCCGCGGCGGTGTTTTTGCCGCGGCCGAGGCCTACTACGAATGCAGCGAGCAGCGGCCCGCACGATTTTTTGAACTCGGTGGAGACGACTTTGCGATTCTGGCCGCCCAACCCGATTGCGATACGTCGTGGTTTCGCGAGGCAGACGTCGGGGAAATCTCCCCGCTCGCGCGCCAAGACAATGCCGCGCCGCTGGAGACGCGAGCGTATCGATTCGAGTGCGGTTGCTCGCCCGAGCGTGTGGCCTCCGCGATTTTTCCGGCCCTGCGCGGCAGCCTCGACGAAGTTTTCGCGGGGGACTCGCATATCAATGTGCCTTGTCCGCGCTGCGGCCGCAGACACGAACTGCCCCGCGGGTTGTTCGACGAAGGCGTTTGACGGTTCTACTCGCGGTAGGGCGCGATCAGCTCGAACTCTTTTGCCGTGACGGCTTCGCCCGGCACGTTTCGCGCCAGTTGCTGCGCCTCGTTTTTTCTCCCGTTTGCTCCCAATACAGCAGCGAGCACGGCCCGCTGGTAAGGCTGGATTTGTGCCGGGTCGAGCGTTACGCCGTCGAAAACACGCAGGGCCGCCTCATTTTGTCCGTTCTTCAACAGGATAAAAGACAGCGTGATGCGGTAGGCGAGCATCTGGGGCTCCGCGGCCGCCAGCTCCTGCGCACCCGCGACATCGAGGCTGCGTCCGGTCAGCGCGGCAAAGTAGCGGCGGTCGTTCTGAACGGCGCGCTCGGCCGGGAGTTTTTTGATCATCCGGTCGTAAAGCTGGAACAGGGTTTCCGCGTCCTGCCGCTTTTGCACGATCGGAACCAGCGCCTGGAATGCCTGGCGCGCGGTGGCGGGGTTTTCGGTGAGGCGTGTGAGTTCCTGCTCCAGCACCGCGTCTTCGCCGACTCTCTGCAGGTAATCGATGACATACCACATGACCTCGGGACTCGGGGCCGCCTCGATGACAGCGCGCCGGTAGAAGGAAACCGCAGCCTCCGCATCGCCCGTCTCCCTGGAAGCACGGCCGCGATAGAGCATGATGACCGGCGTCTGCAGCGGAAGGTTTTCGCCGCGCAGCAGCGTGGTGATGCCTTTCCAGTCGCCAAGTCCCGCCATTGCGTCCAGGCGGATGAGGAAAAGGTCGCTGCGCGTGGTGGCTTCGTCCGCGGGGATGGTGTCGAGAACGGCGCGGTATTCGCGGTTCTGGTTCAGCCAGCGCGCGAGCTGGGCTTTTTCTTCGGTGGACCCGGAGCGGTGGAGATCGATGGTTTTCCGGACGACCTCGGCGTAGGACGAAGGTTCGATTTGGATCTCGGCGCTGGCCGCCGCCAGTTTTTGTTCCGTGCTGGCCATGGGGTGCGACCGCAGGCTTTCGACCCATCCGGCTGCTTCCTTCGTGCGCAGTGCCGGCGATGCAAGCAGCGCCATGAGCGCATCGAGTCCGGTCTTGTCGTCACGCAAAGCCAGCGGGCGGAGAAGATCCGTGGCGGCGGCGACGGACTCCGGCGTGTTCTGCGCGAACCGCAGTTTGGCGAGCAGGATGGAGGGTTCGGGTCCGCCGCCCGCGTCGATGCTTTCGCGCAGAGCTTGCATGGCATCGTCATACCGCTGCTGTGCGATCCTCACGCGTGCCAAAGCGAACAGCGCCGCTCCCGTTTGTCCGCCCTGCTGCATCAGGGCGAACGATTCACGTTCGGCCAGCGCGATATCGCCGAAGCGCAGCGCAGCCTCGAGCAGTTGCAGCCTGTCATCCGCGCTACCCCTGCCGCTTTCCACCAACTGGCGCAGCACCTCCACGCTCTGGGGTTTTCCCGCGGCCAAAAGCACGGCCGCATACGACCGCTGGGCCTCGGCCATTTGCGGGCGCATCTGGAGGGCAGAGGACGCGTTGTTGAATGCTTCCTGCAGCTTGCCCTCGGCGAGAAGCGCATCCGATCTCTCCGCGAATTGTCGCGCGCGCCAGTCTTTGATGCGCGGCACGGCCAATGCGATTCCGATGCCGAGGATGAGAACAGCCGGCAGCCCCAGGGTCAGAATCCTGCGGACGAAGCGGCGTCGCCAAAGCTGCCGGATCTCCTCCGCGCTCAGATCATCTTCATCGATGGGGGGCTTGTCGCCTTTGTCTCTCATTTCTTGGTCTTCTGGCTGTAAGCCTGCAGGTATTTCCAGCCTTCCTCGAATTGCCCGCGTTCGTAGGCGGCTTGGGCCGCAAGATACCATACATAGCTCGGGGCGTTCGGCATACTCATGATGTGCCGCAGTTGCCGGTAGGCGTCGTCGCCGCGTCGTGCGGCTTCCAGGGCCTGATAGTAGGCGATGGCGGTGGCGATATCCATCGGGGCAAGCGCGGCAGCCCGTTCGATGCTGCGGAGATCGCTGCGGCTGATCGGCGCGGGCAACGACGGGCGCGGAGCGTATTGCAGGTGCAGTTCAAGAGCGTCGGCCAGACGATTCTCCCGGGCCGCGCGATCTGCCAGCACCCGGTATCCGATGAGTTTGAGACGGGGTGAAGCCTCGACCAGTTGGTCGAGTTGGGCACCCAGGCCGCGTTCGAGCATATACCGCATGACCGGCTCAACGAGCGGTTCCGGTGCCAAAGCCAAGCCGTTGGTTTTTTTCAGAAGCAACTCAAGGCGCCTCGGTCCGGCGTCTCCGGCTGCACGCACCCGCGCGAATTCGAACTCAGGATCTTCCGGCCGAAGACGCATGAGCATCGCCGTAAGTTCCTTGTTGTTTTTCGCTTTGTTGAGATACCCCGCATACATTTGCGCGCGGCGCCCGGACGGTGCGCGGCGCATGGCTTCGTTCCATGCATAGACGGCGCGGGCCGGACTTATCGGAAGCCAGAAATACCCTTCCTTCTCGATCACCCAGTCCATGTAGGGAAGCAGTGCACCCGACGCGCGGAACTCGCCCCACGCATCTTGGGTGTTTCCCATTTCGAGCAAGTAGCTCGCCAGCGCCCAGTGTGTGCTCCAGTCCAAAGGAAGAAGGTGTGCGGCCTCGTGCAGCAGAGTCACGGCGCCTTGGGTGTCGCCGGCTTCTTTCAACTTTCCGGCTTGCTCGCGCAGAGCGGTGGTTCCTTGCACCTCGGGCAGCGCTGGACGCCCCAGGCCGCCAATGATCCAAAGCAGCCCGACTCCGGCAACAACGGCACCCAAAAAGCGCGCGGCCAGGGTGGTGCGCATTCTGGCAGTCCCGCCGGAGGCGGCAGGCAGGGCAAGCGAGGCAAGGAAGAGTGCGGGAAACAAAGTGCCGATTCTGTGACCGCTGACCTCGAAAAACGCGTTCATGACAAGCACCAGGGCGCAAGCCATCCCGGCGGACCGGATGGTTGTCGCGCGCGAGCGCCTTGCGCGGTGACCCATGGCGATGACCATGGTCAAAGCGGCTCCCACCACAATCACGGCAAGCCACCCGCCTTCGCATGCGAGCCAAAGGAAGCTGCTTTCGGGATGCGCGGGCCGCCGGTTGAAAACGGGGGCGAAATCGAGATAGAAGGGCAGCACGTATTCGAAGTTCCCGAGCCCGAAACCGGTCAGCGGTGCGTCCGCCAGCATGGCTCGTGTCATCCGGTAAAACTCCAGACGGAAATCGCCTTCGCCCGCGGTTTCCACGGTCTCGCGCAAACCCGTGAAGCGCTCGACCAACTGGCCGCCGCCGTAGGAGAAAAACGCAAACGACAACAAGAGGAACGAGACGGCGATCGCGGCATAGCGGTATTGTTTGCGGGCGAGGCCGAAGAACATCCAATAAGCGAAGCCCCCCGCGAACAAGACCACGACACCTCCGCGCGAGCCGTTGCGCAGCAGGGCAAATACCAGGATCGCAAGGGCCACGGCCCAGAAGAAAAATCCCCTTTTGCTGCCGTGCCGCAGGGATTGATGCACCAACGCCAATGCGACGATGCTTGTCATGCCCAAGAGCGAGCCCCATTGATTCCGGTTGAGGAACGGCCCGAAGTTGTCCGTGCTCTGCCAAAAGGAGGGATTGGAGCCGGCTAAAGATGCAACGATGGCAAACGCAGCCACCGCCGCCACGGATCCGGCGAACATCCGGGCAAGTGTGTCACGGTTGTAATGGTCCCATGACTGACAGGCGCACCACCCGGCCAAGGCAACGCCGCAGAGCCAGAGGAACCACACATGGAGCGTGAGCCACGGCTGCGGAGTCAAGACGGGTGAGGGCGCAATGGCCGGCAACTGATACAGCGCAGTCCGCCAAGCCGGAGGCGTGGCCAACGCCGTCGGCAAATAAGAAACCAAAGGAACCAGAACGAGCAGCAGCAGCATCCAAAGCACTCCTCTTTTCGGCAAAGTCTGCGGTGGCCAGACCAACCAAAGAATGCCGACCCCCGCCGCCACGACTCCCTGCGCCCAGAGCGGGCGTCCGCCTGCCAGCACGATCGACAGCAGCAACGTGCCCGCGAGAACCCAGCCTCCGGGCGGCACGATGAAGAGGTCTTCGCGGTGAACCCACGCCGGTGTCCGCTTGGTCATGACGTGTCAAACTAACGGTTCTGCGGATGTCCGGCAATGCGCGGAGAGGGATGACGGCTCCACCGTGTTCAGTTTGTTCAGCATCTATTGAATTGCGGAACGCGCGTGCTACATTCGATCCTCCATGCCCCGCATTCCCTCCTTGGTCACAGCGCGCCCTACGCGACCGGCCGTCCGCTTGGGACCGGCCGAACGCGAGGTGATCGAATTTTTCGTCCACCTCGGCAGATACCTTTCGTTGCCGCGTTCCGTCGGGGAAATCTACGGTCTGCTCTTTGCCTGCGGAGAAAAGCTCACTCTCGACGACATGGTGGCCAGGCTGGGCATCAGCAAGGGTTCCGCCAGCCAAGGGTTGCGTCTGCTTCGGGGTGCGGGGGCGGTGCGGGTGAGTCATCAGCCCGGCGATCGCAAAGATTATTACGAGGCCGAGTCGGAGTTGCCCGCGCTGGTGCACGGGCTTCTGCGCGACCAACTCGCGCTGCGGATTGAGCATGCGAACCGGCGACTGGGGCGACTGCACTCTGTCGTCGCGGACCCGCGCAACGGCGCTCCCCACGGTCTCTCCGCGCGCGTTGAACGTCTCGCTTCCTGGAACAAAAAGGCGCGCCGTCTTGTGCCGCTCGTCTCCACTTTCCTGAGGATGTAACCCATGGACCGTCAACCCGTCATCGAATCGACCGATCCCCTGTGGTTCTGCCTCAAGACGCAGCCCAAGCACGAGAAGCTGGCGGCGCAGTTCCTGCGCGCCAAAGTCGGTCTCGAAGTGTTCAGTCCCGTCCTGCGTTTCCAACGGGTGACGGTGAAGGGCAAGAAGTGGTTCGAGGAGGCGCTTTTTCCGGGATACATCTTCGGCAAATTTCCCTACCGCACGCACTACCGTCTCGTGGCCTCAGCCATGGGCGTCACCAAGATTGTCGGATTCGGCGGCGAGCCGGCTGTTGTTCCGGAAGACGTGGTCGCCGAGTTGCGGCACTACGTGCGCGACAACGAGGTGATCGAAGTTTCTCCCGTCATTGCCGCCGGTGACGAGGTCACGTTGCTGGACGGCGCTTTCAAAGGCCTGCGGGCCGTGGTCACGCGGGTGATGCCGGCCAAAGAGCGCGTCGCCGTTTTGCTTGATTTGCTGGGGACGCAACGCGAGGTGGAAGTGACTCTCGACCGTGTGGTCGCCGGAAAAGTTCATCCGCTTTCGGGCCGGTCCGTGGCGGGAACATAGAAAAATTATCGCGCAGTCAGGACAAGTCGCGCTTGGCGGGTCGGGGGAATCTTCCCCGCGACCAAGGGCGGCAGCTTGTCCGGATGCGGCGACTTGCCCATGATTTTCGACGACGTCAGCGAGCCTTCGCGCCCCGATCCCGACCGCGGGTCTTCGCGCCGCCGCCCGGGTGATGCCCGGCAGCGGAATTCCTCCCGTCGCCGCCGTCGTCGTTCTTCGTCGTTCGAGGACGCCGCGCGCTTCGACGAGCCGCTTCGTGAGTCGCCGGACCGCAACACGTCCGCTTGGTTGTGGGTGCTCGCCTTGCTTGCCTTGGTGGCGCTTGGTTTCGGCGCGTTTTTGCATCATCAGCGCAGCGCTCCTGCTCCGCTGGCGGGTGAGGCTCCGTCCAATCAGCTCATGCCTTTTATCGATCCGATTCTCGCGCCGCTTGAGACCGGAACCACGGGCTACAGTGCCGAGACACTCTCCGGCCTGCAGTCGCAGTTCCGCATTGAGGGAGACAAAGTCAACCTCGACAGCAGGGACATCTACTCCACCGCGGCCACGATCGCGCAAATTCTCGGAGAGGCGCTCCAAGATCGCACCCGTCACATGGAACGCCTTGTGAAGCTTGGCGCGCCGGTCGAAGGGATAGCCCCTGATTCCGCTGCGCGGACCGATGTTTCGGAAACGCAGCGCAAGCATCTCGAATTAGCCGTGGGTATCAGTTGGCAGCGAAACTCCGGCACCTACCGCAACCGTCTCGAAGAACTCTGGTATCGTCTGCTGCGCCTTGAGCAGGGCCGGTTCCGCGCTGGCTCCGCTCCGCTGTCCATGTTGCCCGAAAATCCGACAATGACGCCGGCCAATGAGTGACACCAAGCGCATCGTCGTCATCGGCAGCAACTCCTTCTCGGGAGCGAGCTTTGTCTCGCACTGCCTGCGCGAGGGTTGGGAAGTCGTGGGCACCAGCCGCTCGGTTGAAGCGCATACGGTTTTTCTCCCGTATCGCTGGCAGCGGACGCCGGAGGAATTGTCGCGTTTCCGCTTCGCGCAACTCGATCTCAACCTGCACACGAAGGAGTTGCTCGATGCGATTTCGGAATTCGGTGCGCCGTATGTTGTCAACTTCGCCGCCCAGAGCATGGTGGCCGAAAGCTGGGAGCATCCGGATCATTGGTATCAGACCAATGTCGTGGCCAATGTGCGGCTCCATGACGGACTGCGCAAAATTTCGGGTCTGAAAAAATACGTCCATGTTTCGACCCCCGAGGTTTACGGCAGTTGTTCCGGCGATGTGCGGGAGGATGCGCCTTTCAATCCCAGCACGCCTTATGCCGCATCGCGCGCGGCGTGTGACCTGCATCTCCAAACCTTCATCCGGCAATACGGCTTTCCCGCCGTCTTCACCCGCGCCGCCAATGTCTTCGGACCCAGTCAGCAATTGTATCGCATCGTTCCCCGCACGCTTCTCTTTCTCGCCCTTGGTAAAAAGCTCCAGCTCCATGGTGGCGGACATTCAGTGCGGTCGTTTATCCACATCGACGATGTGTCCGACGGCACGCTTCGTGCCGCGCTCAGCGGCGATCCGGGCGACGTCTTTCATTTGTCGACGAAGCGCACCATTTCCATCCGCGATCTTGTTGCGCTCATGTGCGACCAGGCCGGCGTGAAGTTCGAAGACTTTGCCGAGATCGTCGCCGACCGTCCCGGCAAGGATTCCGCCTATCTGCTCGACGCAACGCTGGCCCGCACGAAGCTCGGATGGCAGGATCGCGTTTCGCTGGAGGAGGGGATCGCCGATACCAAGCGTTGGATCGACGCCAACCTCGCCGCTCTCCGCGAGCAACCCATGAATTACATCCACAAAGCGTGAGAAAAGTGATGAATAAAAAATGCAAAGTGCGAAATGACAAGCACTCGGAGGATGAGCGTTCCTGCGAACCGCAAGGGTATTACGGTAATCTGTGTTATCTGTGGAATCCGTGGTTTAAAAGCCAGCCATCTTTTCCATTCATCATTTTGCATTCTGCATTCTAAAATTTCCCCTTTATGTCAAAAATCCTCGTTACAGGCGGCTTCGGCTACGTTGGCAGCCGGTTGGTCCCGCATCTTCTGTCCCTCGGTCACGACGTGCGCGTGCTCGACCTCATGCTCTACACCGAGGCCGGGCTTGACGCCCTCAAAGCCGATCCCAAATGGCCCGAGTGGGAAAAGCGTTTCAGCCTGGTTCGCGGGGACCTTCGCGATTCGAACAAGGTGCGCGAAGGGCTAGCCGGACGCGACACTGTCATCCATCTCGCGGCCATCTCCAATGACCCGACGGGCGACATCGATGAAGTTCTCACCCGGCAAGTGAACTTCGACGCCATTGGAATGCTTCTGGCCTTGGCCAAGGAGTCCGGTGTGAAGCGCTTCATCAACGCCTCTTCGTCGAGCGTCTTCGGCGCCCGCACCGAATCGGAAATCAACGAGCGTCTCGAGCCCGAACCGCTGACTTACTACTCGAAATACAAAGCGCTTTCCGAATGGCTGGTTCTCTCCGCTTCCGGACCGGAATTCTGCGCGGTCAATGTCCGCCCAGCCACCATCTGCGGCTACTCGCCGCGCCAGCGCTTTGATCTCACGGTCAACAAGCTAACCGCCGATGCTCTACGGAAAAAAGTGATCACTGTGCATGGCGGCAAGCAGCGCCGTCCGAATGTCGGCATGACCGACATGATCAACCTCTACGGAATCTTGGTTGACGCCCCGGCGGACAAAATCAACGGCCGGACCTTCAACTTCGGCTTCGAGAACCACCAGGTCATCGACATCGCGAAAATCATCCAGTCCGAGTTGTCCGACCTGAATGTCGAAATCAAGGTGACGGACACGACCGACCACCGCGACTACCACATCTCCTCGGACCGCATCCTCCGTGACCTCGGTTACAAACCGGTGAGCAGCATCAGACAGGAAGTGGCCAACCTCCGCGCCGCCCTCGAAGCGGGCCAGTTCCCCGACATCGATGCGCCCGAGCATTACAACATGAAGTTCATGAAAATCGGCCGCGACACCGGCTGCCTCGATTACCTCGCTCGCTGATGGCGTCCGAAAAAATTATCTCGTTCCCCGAAGCTCCCGCGCTTTTTGACAAGTTGCGCGGCGAGGGGAAGCGCCTCGTGCAGTGCCACGGCACGTTCGATTTGGTCCACCCGGGCCATATCGTCCACCTCGAGGACGCGAAGAAGCTTGGGGACGTGTTGGTTGTCACGGTCACCGACGAAAAACACGTCAACAAAGGTCCCGGTCGTCCCTATTTCAATGACGCGCTGCGAGCGCGCACGCTGGCCGCGCTCTCCTGCGTGGACTACGTGGTCCTTGTTCCGCACACCGCGGCGGTCGAGGTGATCGAGACGGTCAAGCCGCACATTTACTGCAAGGGCACGGAATATGCCGACGCGTCCAACGACGTCACCGGAAATATCCATGACGACGTGGCCACCGTGCAAAAGCACGGCGGGGAGGGTCGTTATCTTGGCGACTTCGTTTTCAGCTCCACCCGTCTGCTCAACCGCCACTTCGAAACAGCCAATCCCGCGGTCGCGGAGTTTTGCGGTGACCTCGCTTCCCGCGTCACGCCGCAGCAGTTCGCCGATGCCGTGGCCAAGTTCTCCGGCCTTCGTGTTCTCGTCGTCGGCGACACGATTTTCGACAAATACTCGTTCGTCAAAGTTCAGGGGCTTACCTCGAAAAATCGCATCATTTCCGGTCGATACCTCGAGGAGGAGGCGCAGGCCGGTGGCGCGCTGGCCGTCTATCGCCACCTCAAGCAGTTCACGCCGAACGCGCGCCTGGTCTCCTTGCTGGGGACGGAAGACTGGCTCGAACCGACCCTGCGCATGTTTATGCCGACCGAGGACGACGCAACCGTTCGCGATCCCGATTTTGTCTCGATCATCAAACAGCGCTATGTCGAACCGGTCAGCGAGGGCAAAGACCTGAGCAAGCTGTTCAGCGTCAACTTCATCAATGCTGACCCCCCGAAGCAGGCTGTTATCGACCGCGTGCTCGGGAAACTTGAGGCGGAAATCAAAAATGCCGACCTCGTGGTGCTGGCGGACTTCGGACACGGCATCATGCAGCAGGCCGTGCGCGACTTTCTGCAGGATAGCGGCGTCTTTCTCGCCCTCAACTGCCAGACCAACTCGAACAACCACGGATTCAACATCATCTCGCGCCAATACCGCCGCGCCGATGTCTTCTCCCTCGATGAGCAGGAGATTCTGCTTTCCTGCGGACACCGCCATGTGGATTTTTCCGCGGAACTCGACAAATTGCGCGCCCATTTGTCCGCCCGTGCCGGTTGGCTTACCCGTGGCGCGGTCAAGACGATCGGACTCGATGCGAATGGCAACGCGGCGGCGTGTCCTCCGCTTGGTGATGACATCACGGACACCATTGGGGCAGGGGATGCTTTCTTTTCCGTCATGGCCCTCGCCGCAGCGCGCGGTTTGCCCGTCGACCTGACAACTTTCCTCGGACAATTGGCCGGGGCGCAGGCCGTGAAAATCGTCGGCAACCGCGAACCCATCTCCAAAGCCATCCTGCTCAAGAGCGGCATGGCCTTGCTCAACCGCGACCCCGCGGGGTGAGAAAGTGCAGAACTAAAAATGCAGAATGCAAAATGGGGATTTCCTGAATTCATCATTCTACGTTTTGCATTCGTCACTTTTCCGAGTCTTCTGAGTTCTTCATTTTGCATTTTGCACTCTTCATTTCGCCGCCTTGAGTAGTTCCTTCGAAGAACTTCAGAGCGCCGCGTCGAATCTTCGCGTGGATGCCATCGGTCTGTCCCATCGGGCCAAGACGCCTCATTTGGGATCATCGCTCTCATGCATCGATCTGCTCGTTGCGCTCTACTGGGACTTCCTGCGCATCGATCCGAAAAAAGCGGACGCGGCTGATCGCGATCGCTTCATCCTGAGCAAAGGCCACGCGGCACCGGCGCTTTACGTCACGCTGTGCGAGCGCGGTTTCTTTCCGAAGCAATTCCTCGAAGAATACGGCAAGGACGGAGCCGCACTGGCCGAACAACCCGCTCCAAACTGTGCACCCGGTGTCGAGTGGGCGACCGGATCGCTCGGGCATGGTCTTTCTGTCGGTATCGGCATGGCGCTCGCCGCGCGGATACAAAAGCAAAATTACCGGACGGTAGTGCTACTCAGTGATGGCGAATGCAACGAGGGAAGCGTGTGGGAAGCGGCCATGTTTGCCGCGGCGCAAAATCTCGGGTCCCTGACGGTGTTGGTCGACTACAACAAATGGCAGGCTACCGGTCGCAGTGAGGAAGTCATGGCTTTGGCTCCGCTGCGCGACAAGTGGGAGGCTTTCGGCTGGGAAAGCTACGAAGTGGACGGCCACGACTTTGCCGAGATCCGCGCCGCGCTTGCCTGTGCCGAATTGCCCGACCGCACCAAACCCTTGGCCATTGTGGCCCACACGATCAAAGGCCGCGGCGTGTCATTCATGGAGGATGACAACAACTGGCACTACCGCATCCCCAGCGCTGAGGAGCTCGCTGCCGCGAGGGAAGAACTGCTGGGGAAATGATGAGTTCGGAATGCAAAATGCAAAATGTCTGAGAAAGTTCTGGAAGCGCGAACTAAGGAGTATGCGCGCCGCGTTATTCGCTTGTATTCCGCCTTGCCGCGAAGCGGGGCTGCGCAAGTGCTAGGACATCAATTGTTGCGAAGCGGCACATCCATCGGGGCGAACTACCGGGAAGCAATGCGTTCGCGCAGTAAGGCCGAATTTATCGCCAAGCTGGGGGATTCGCTTAAGGAGGCCAGTGAGTCGGCGTATTGGTTGGAACTCCTGTCTGAGGAATCCTTGGTTTCGCCGAGAAGACTGCAACCATTGCTGGAAGAAACAGGTGAGATTACTGCTATACTCGTTTCCAGCATCAAGACCGCCCGCAGGCAGTAATTCTTCACTTTGCATTCCGCCTTTTAACTTTTTCGATGCGTAACGCTTTCGCCGACGAGATCACCAAAATCGCGCAGAAGCGCGAGGATATCGTGCTGCTCTCAGGAGACATCGGGAACCGTCTCTTCGACAAGTTCAAGGAGGTCGCGCCCACGCGCTTCTACAACTGCGGCGTGGCCGAGGCCAATATGATCGGCGTTGCCGCCGGGATGGCTGCCAGCGGACTCAAGCCTGTCTGCTACACCATTGCCTCTTTCATCACGTATCGCGTGATCGAACAAATCCGCCTCGACCTCGGCTACCATCATCAAAACGTCGTCTTCGTTGGCACCGGTGCAGGACTTTCCTACGCCTCGCTCGGATCGACCCATCATTCGGTGGAAGACATGGGCATGTTGCGCCTCGTTCCCGGACTTGCCGTGTTGGCTCCCGGCGATGAAATGGAGCTCCGGCCGGCCTTGCGCGCGGCTCTCGATTACCCGGGGCCCGTTTACATCAGAATCGGGAAAAAAGGTGAACCGGTCGTCCACAAAACGGAGCTCAAAGTAGAAATTGGCAAGGCCGTAAAGCTGCGCGATGGCAAAGACGCTTGGATTCTTGCGCTCGGCAACACCTTGCCGATGGCCATTGACGCAGCGGCACAGTTGGAATCCGGCGGTATCAACTGCGGCGTGGCCAGCATGGGTTCTTTGAAGCCGCTCGACACGGATTTTTTGGCCGAGGTTTTCCGTTCAGCCAAAGCCGTCGCGACGCTCGAAGAACATTCCATTCTCGGTGGACTTGGAACGGCCACCGCCGAGTGGATGGCGGCGAACGGAGAAAGCGCGAGGGCTAAACTCCTGACATTCGGCACGCCCGACGAATTCCTTCACCAAACCACGCACCAGCCTTCCGCGCGTGCTTGGGCTGGGCTAACCGTGGAGCAAGTCGTCAAACGCATCAGCGAAACTATATGAACAAAGACGAGGAGAAGGCTGCTCTCGCCGCCCACGTTCGCCGCTGGGAGACCTATGGTCCCGAGTTGGAACGACTGCGCGCCGAGGCGTTTCGCGCTCAAAGCGAAGAAGAGCACCTGCGTGCCATCGCCGACGTTCTGGCCGGACCGATAGAATGGTTTCTCCAAGGCTCGCGCCCGGATTCGGGCTTGGTTGAGCAGCAACGAATCTTTGGCAAGCTATGTCGGAGCTGACACCCGTTCTTGTCGCAGCCTCGGAACTTGTGAGCTTCTGCCGCGAGCGAGATTGGCCTAGCTGTCTCATCGGTGGTCTTGCCGTGCAGCGTTGGGGCGAACCGCGCTTCACGCGCGACGCTGATCTCACGTTGTTAACGGGCTTTGGTTCGGAGAGTGTATTCATTGACGAGTTGGTAGGTAATTTCGCGCCGCGGCGTGCGGATGCTGCAGAGTTTGCCCAGCGAGCACGCGTGGTGTTGCTCAAAGCCGGGAATGGAGTTGATCTCGATGTGGCGCTGGGGGCACTTCCGTTTGAGGAGCGATCTGTGAAGAGGTCGTCGGACTATGCTTTCAGAGAGAGCTGCGTTTTGCCAACCTGCTCGGCCGAGGATCTAATCGTGCATAAAGTTTTTGCCGGGCGCGATAGAGACTGGGCCGATGTGCGAGGCGTGTTGTCGCGCCAAGGCAAACAACTCGACCTTTCTTTGATCCGGAAAGAACTGTGCCCCTTGCTCGAAGCCAAAGAGGATTCCGAAAGCATGGAAAAATTCGAGCGTTTGGCGTCGGGTCTCTGAAAATTCTGCATTCTTCACTTTAACTTCTTCATTTCCTCTCATGTCCTACGTCGATTTCATCGCGCCGATCCACAAGGCGACAACGCGCGACTACCTCGCTAGGGTCAACGATCCTGAATACCCGAAGGCCAAGGCTGCCGAACTGGCGCTGAAATGGGACGTCGAATATTGGGATGGCGACCGTCGGACCGGCTACGGCGGCATGAATTACGACGGACGCTGGCGCAAGGTCGCGGACCTGATGGCGAAACACTACGGACTCAAGGCCGGCGACAAGGTCCTCGATATCGGCTGCGGGAAGGGTTTCCTGCTCTACGATCTCACCCAAGCCGTCCCCGGAATTGAGGTTGCCGGTCTGGAAATCAGTTCGTATGCCATCGACCACGCCAAGCCCGAGGTGAAGGACCGCATGGTGCATGGTAAAGCGTCCGAGGTGCCCTTTGCCGACGGCGAATTCGACTTTGTATTTTCCATCAACACGCTTCACAACCTGCCTTGCTACGATCTCGACCGTGCGCTCCGTGAAATGATGCGGGTCGGCAAGAAACACCGTTACCTTTGTGTCGAGAGCTGGCGGAATGAATCAGAGAAAGCCAATCTGCTCTATTGGCAGCTGACCTGCCGCGCCTTTTTCGCCCCGGATGAGTGGGAATGGTGGTTCAAACAAACCGGTTACACCGGCGACCACAGCTTTATTTACTTTGAATAAGCGTGGAGCGGGGCGCATGAGCTGTTGGCTTAAGGCGGCCCCCTTGACACCCGTAATCCTTGAATAATAATTTCCTTGATATGGATTCCAGCAGCACGCTCCTTCCAAGTTCATTGGTGACAGGTAAACTGCAAACCACCATTCCCGCGGTGCTCGCGCGGCGCCACGGTATAAAGACCGGCACCAGATTGGTGTGGCTAGCCGACTCCAAGAACAAGACTCTCGTGGCTCGGGTGTTGCCGGATGCAGTGACGCGGCTTCGCGAAGCACAGAAAATTGCCACGGGCAACAAGAGGGCGGCCGCCAAGCTGAAGGCCGAGTATGAAGCCGATCGCGCTTGGCAGCGGGCGCATGACCGTCAAGTTTGAAAAAGCGCTATCTCATCGACACGTCCGCACTGCTTGCCCACTTGTTGCAAGAGAGCGGGTGTGAGGTGGTCGAGCGTTTGCTCGAGGCCTCCGGCGACAAGTTGGCCATCTGCATCCTGACCTGGGTCGAGTTCGAAATCTTTTTGAGCCGCTCTACCTACACGGCAAAAGAAAAAGCGCGGATCCTCTCGATCTATCGGGCCGCGTTGGGAGATCCTCTCCCGGTCGATGAAAAAGTCGGCCGCGAGGCGCTGGTGATCCGGGAAGCGCTTGGGGCCCGGATTCCGCTGACGGATCTTTTGATCGCCGCGTGCGCGAAAGCGAACGGTTTCGTGTTGGTATACCGCGACAAGCATCTTACGAGCATTCCCGGAGATCTCCTTGGACAGCTGCGGTTGCCGGCGAAAGAGGCGAGGACGCGCCAAGCAAAATAACACACGCTTTCGACGCCGGGGACTGGTAGTTCAAATAAACCGGCTACACCGGCGACCACAGTTTCATCTACTTCGAGTAGATTGGGGACTCTCGCGGAGGCACAGAGACACGAAGATGGACGAGAATGAGATTGGATCCGCTGTCGTGGACTGTGCGGTTGCTCTGCCTCGGGATCTTTGGCCTGGTCTTCTTGAGACCGTCTACGAAGTGACTTTGGCGCGGGCGCTGGAGCGTCGCGGACTTCGCGTGGAACGGCAGGTTGCGGTGCCGATCGAATATGAGGGCGAGCGATTTGCCGAGGGCTTTCGCGCAGATGTGATTGTGGAGGGAAAAGTGCTCTTGGAGTTGAAGTCGGTCGAACACGTAACACCCGCGCACAAGAAGCAGCTTTTGACGTATTTGCGACTCACTGGGTTGAAGTTGGGTTACTTGCTGAACTTCGGTGAAGCGCTCATGCGCGACGGAATCACTCGCATTATCAATGGCTCTTTGGATCCCATCCCTTTGAGCACCCGTGCCTCCGTAAGAGGAAACAGTTCGGAAGAAGGTTTTTCACAAAGACACAAAGGCATTGGAGATTTGAAGCTTTGAAAACACCTATGGTCTGTTCGTATTTAGCGTTTCTTGTGTCTTCGTGTCTCCGTGAGAGAAAGCAGTAAGGAAAAGTGTTTCTCACAAAGACACAGAGACGCAGAGTGTCTGAAACTGTGAAGATGTTTGCCGTTACCTCAGATTGCTACTCTTGGTGTCTTCGTGCCTCCGTGAGAGAATCATGAAAACACCCGCTGCCATTTTGGTCGAGCAGCGCAAACCGCTTGTCATCGATGAAGTCGAGGTGCCTGCGCTCAAACGCGGGCAAGTGCTTGTCGAAATCCATGCCACCCGCGTCTGCGGATCTCAGATTGGCGAGATCGATGGCGTCAAGGGTCCCGACCAATTCCTTCCGCATTTGCTTGGTCATGAGGCTGGGGCCATTGTCCTCGAGATTGGTCCCGAAGTGACCCACATTGCACCGGGCGACCGCGTCGTTTGCCACTGGCGTCCGGGAGCGGGGATTGATGCCGGGGGCTCGGTCTATGATTGGAACGGCACCAAAGTGAACGCCGGTCCGATCACCACGTTCCAGAAATACGCGGTCATTTCCGAAAACCGTCTGACCAAAGTCCCACCGGATACCGATTTCGAGCTGTGCTGCCTGTTGGCCGACACGCTGACCACTGGATTCGGCATCATCCACAACGACGCGAAAGTCCAACGCGGCGAATCGGTCGTCATCTTCGGGGTAGGGGGCATCGGGTTGGGTGTGATGCTTGGCGCCAAGCTCGCCGGGGCCAATGCGATCATCGGCGTCGACCTTCATGACCACAAACTGGCCAAGGCAGCGGAATACGGCCTGACCCATCAGATCAATGCCTCGCGCGAAAACGCCGCGGAGCGGATTAAGGCGATTCTCGGCGGTCTGGCCGACGTGACCATCGACGGCACGGGAAATCCGAAAGTGATCGAGACAGCCTACGATCTGGCCAAACTGCGTGGCGGACGCTGCGTGCTCTTCGGTGTGATGCCTCACAATCAACGGGTCAGCATTCATACACTGCCCTTGCATTTTGGTCGCATTCTCACCGGATCCGAGGGCGGCCAAAGCCGCCCAGAGAAGGACATCCCCCGCATCTTGGATCAGCTTGCCTCGGCCCGAATCGATTGCTCCGGATTCATCTCGCACCGAGGCAGTCTTGCTGATATTGAGCGGATCATTGGGAAGATGCGTTCAGGCGAGGTGATTCATGCTGTCGCCAACCCGCGCGAGTGAGTCTCCGCGTCGACCCGCTTTCCCCTGTGCCGAAAATGTGGAATATTTCCGTAGAGTATCCATAAAAGCGCTGTAAACCTGCCGTATGAAAACAACATTGGATATTCCGACCCCGATCTTGGAAAAAGCTATCCGACTGTCTGGGGCCCGCACCAAGCGTGCCGCAGTGCTCGCGGCGTTGGATGATTTTACCCGGCGCGGCCGCATGCGGGCGTTGGCCGTCAAGTTGGGCCGCTCCGAGACTTTTATGACGGCCGCTGACTTGGAAGTGCTGCGCACTGCCAGAAAGCACGCAAGAAGCGGAGTCCCGCCCAAGCGTTGCTCCCGGACTTGAACGTGGCATTTCAGGGTGTAAAATTCTCCTATGAGCACTGTGCATGAAATAGAAACTGCCATCGAGAGGTTGCCCGCAGAGGAGCGATGGAGTCTTTTGCACCGCTTCAGTGATCGCATGTGGGACGATTGGGATGCCCAAATCGAGTCCGACCACCGTGCCGGGCGTTTAGACTCGCTGATCGCCGAAGTGCGGGAGGACATTGCTGCAGGAAGAGCCAAGCCCATGCATGAAGTCCTCCGCGACGAGTAAGTTTTGGCGCGCCTACGCCGAGTTGCCCGTCGGGATTCGTAAAAGTGTCCGTAAGCAATACCAAAGATGGCTCGTGGATCCGCGGCACCCGTCCCTGCGTTTCAAAAAGGTGGGCCCGTTCTGGTCGGTGCGCATCAATGACGACTACCGCGCCTTGGCACTTCTCGACCAAGACACGTATTTCTGGTTCTGGGTGGGCACACATGCGGAATACGACAGGATTCTCAGAGCAAAATAATGCTCGCGCCCTCGCCGGATGTGAGGGGTGCCAAGGCAGCGGAATACGGCCTGACGCATGAGATCAATGCCTCGCGCGAAAACGCCGCCGAAAGGATTAAGGAAATCCTCGGCGGATTGGCCGATGTAACCATCGATGGCACGGGAAATCCGAAAGTGATCGAAACGGCCTACGACCT